>NZ_JBHSBY010000145.1:0-182463 GCF_042650905.1 Pedobacter jamesrossensis
TTAACCCTTCAGGTAGTATTAAAGATAGTATTGAAGTGTCCAAAATAATAATGTTGTACAAAATTAAATAAACTTCTCAACTCCCCAACTTTTTTGCTTGATCCATAATAACCTGTTAAAGCAATGGAGTTTAACTGAAGCAGACAACCTGTTTCTTTTATTTGATGGTAATTTTCTATTGATGAATAGTAATAAGGGTATCTTTCAGGATGAGCTAAAACAGGCTTGTAGCCAGCATCTTGCATAGTTTTTATAAACTCAAACAAGTTTTGAGGCGAGTTAATATAAGATAACTCGAAAAGCAGATATTTATTTCCAAAAGTCAAAACCTCTTTTTGTTTAACTTTTTTTTCTAAAGTTTCATCCAGATAATATTCTGCAGCTGCATCCACCTCCAAATCTAATTGAATCTCCTGTAAACCTTTTCTTAAAATATCCAATCCTCGGTTAATCGTATCGGGAGTATTTCTGAAATAATCGGCCATGATGTGTGGCGTTGTGATTAATTTCTTAAATCCCAGATTCTTAAATCTTTTCGCAAGCAATAAAGAATCGTTTAAGGTCTGCGCACCATCATCAATACCAGGAATAATATGAGAGTGCATATCTGTACCTATATTTGAAAAATTAAATTCAGGAAGTATTTTTTTCTTTTTGAAGAATCCGAACATACTGAATAATTGTATTTTGCAGATTAAATCTCTTTTGGCAAATCTGCCGCTTCTGCCGCACTTGCTAATTTAGAGGAATAAATTTTAGAGAGCAACTGATTTATGTTTTCTGATAAATCAAATTGCAAATCTTCGTGTAGTTTATTGAATTTATTTAAGGTTATTGAAACTGTTTTAACATAAAATGTGGCGAACAAAAAGCCAAAATCTTTATAGCCAAATAGCGATCTTTTATAATCGAGCGGGATAATGCCTAAAATGAAAAACTTCAATTCAACTTCTCCGAAAGAATCTTTGGTAACCTTATAAAAATGGTTAACGCTTGTTATCATCTTTCGAACTTTAACAAGCGCTTCCTTTACGTTAAGTTTTTTCAGTTCTGATATTTGACTTTCAATATCAGCTTTTATATTTTCTTTTCTATATTCTAAATCCCTTTCATCTTCTAGTAACTTGTAATGAAGATGTTCAGTAAGCACTTTATCTTTAGCAATTAGGCGCAGTAATAACTTATCTTTTTCTTTAACCGGTAAATTTGTTATCGCAATTTTTAAGTCTTTATGCTCTGCTAGCTTCATTTAAAATGGATTTGCCTTTATATATTTTTCCCACTCCCAAGCAGAGCGCATCATTTCAT
Source organism: Pedobacter jamesrossensis (assembly GCF_042650905.1). Taxonomy (NCBI): domain Bacteria; kingdom Pseudomonadati; phylum Bacteroidota; class Sphingobacteriia; order Sphingobacteriales; family Sphingobacteriaceae; genus Pedobacter; species Pedobacter jamesrossensis. The sequence goes on from NZ_JBHSBY010000145.1 coordinate 1,309, forward strand.
TTAAATCTAGTTCTGTTTGCCAGCCTAATAATTCTTTAGATTTACTAACATCTCCATAAATTTTCTCGATGTCTCCACCTCTTCTTGGCCCAATCTGATAGTTTAATTTTTCTCCGGTCGAGCTTTCAAAAGCATTAATAATTTCTAAAACCGATGAACCTTTTCCTGTTCCAATATTAAAAACTTCGTAGTTTGCTTCTGCTTTTTTCTCTTCTAACCTCTTAATTGCGGCAACATGTGCCTTTGCCAAATCTACAACGTGTATATAATCGCGAATCGCGCTTCCATCTGGCGTGTCGTAATCGTTTCCGTGTACTACAATTGGCCCACGTTTGCCAATAGCAGATTGTGTAATAAAAGGAACTAAATTAGCAGGAACACCGTTTGGCAGTTCGCCAATCAATGCAGTTTTATGTGCGCCAACAGGATTAAAATAACGCAGTGCCACAATGTTTAAGCCAGGTGTAACTGCAGCAGTTTCAACCAAAATTTCTTCGGCAATTTGCTTTGTATTACCATAAGGAGATTCTGCAGGCTTTACTTTTTCAGATTCTGTTACTGGTAAGCTATCTGGCTGTCCATAAACTGTACATGATGAAGAAAATACAAAATCGATATTTTCATTAAATACCTCTAATAAGTTAATTAGACTGAAAAAGTTGTTTCTGTAATATTTTAACGGTTTTTGAACAGATTCGCCAACAGCCTTAAAAGCAGCAAAGTGAATGATACCTGTAATATCATTATGCTTTGCTGCAAATTCATTCACCTTTTGTGCATCACACAAATCGAATTGATGAAACTCAGGTTTAACCCCGATAATTGCTTCGATTTGATCTAAAATCTTAATACTAGAGTTTGATAAATCATCAACAATTACAACTTCGTAACCTGCATTATGCAGTTCTACAACTGTATGGGAGCCAATGTATCCTGTGCCTCCAGTAACTAAAATTTTAGACATTTTTAACGATTATATTTTTGAAAATCTTTGTGTTCTATTTTTGCCAAAGCCTCTTCAGGCAATGACTTAAAGTATTCGTAAGTTATTTTTAACCCTTCTGCTCTGCCAACTTTTGGCTCCCAACCTAATAAAGCTCTTGCTTTTGTAATATCTGGTCTTCGTTGCTTTGGGTCATCTTGTGGAAGTTCTCTATAAACTATCTTTTGAGATGTACCTGTCAATTTAATAATCTCTTCGCAAAATTGTTTGATAGTAATTTCATCAGGATTACCAATGTTTACAGGCTGAGCATAATCGCTCATTAGTAAACGGTAAATTCCTTCAATCAAATCATCTACATAACAGAATGAGCGAGTTTGGCTTCCATCACCGAAAACCGTTAAATCTTCACCACGTAATGCCTGACCTATAAAAGCCGGTAAAACACGGCCATCATTTAATCGCATTCTTGGCCCATAAGTATTAAAAATGCGAATAATACGCGTTTCTACCCCGTGGAAAGTATGGTAAGCCATCGTAATCGCCTCTTGGAAACGCTTAGCTTCATCGTAAACACCTCTTGGCCCAACTGGGTTTACGTTACCCCAATATTCTTCGGGTTGCGGATTTACGCTTGGGTCTCCATAAACTTCTGAAGTAGATGCAATTAGCATCCTAGCGCCTTTTGCTCTTGCTAATCCCAATAAATTATGTGTCCCCAAAGAACCTACTTTTAAGGTTTGAATCGGGATTTTTAAATAATCTATCGGACTTGCAGGTGATGCGAAGTGTAAAATATAATCTAGTGTTCCGGGTATATGAACAAATTTAGAAACGTCGTGATTATAAAACTCGAAATTCTCTAAATGAAATAAATGTTCGATATTACTTAAATCGCCAGTTATCAAATTATCCATACCGATAACATGATATCCTTCTTTTATAAATCTATCACAAAGGTGAGAACCTAGAAATCCAGCTGCACCAGTAATTAAAATTCTTTTGTTACTCATATTAATCTACCAATTTACGGCCAATGCTGTTATAATAATATCCTAAATCAATCATTTTTTCGAGGTCGTATAAGTTTCTTCCATCGAAAATTACTTTGTTTTTTAAAGTTGATTCAATTTTTTCGAAGTCTGGGTTACGGAAAACCGACCATTCTGTTGCAATTAGTAATGCATCGGCATTTTCTAATGCTTCATACTGATTTTCTGCGTACTTAACTTTATCACCTATTACACCTTTAACATTCGCCATTCCTTCCGGGTCGAAAACAGTTACCGTTGCTCCATTTTTAACTAAAGCATCAATAATATATAAAGCTGGTGCTTCACGAATATCATCAGTTTCTGGCTTGAATGCCAAACCCCAAAGTGCAAAATGTTTACCCTGGATATCGTTTTTATAATATTTCAAAACCTTATCAACCAAAATTGTTTTCTGGCGTTCGTTTACTTCCATAACCGATTTAAGGATTTGGAAATCATACTTATTCTCATCTGCAGCCATAACCAATGCCTGAACATCTTTAGGGAAACAAGAACCACCATAGCCAATACCTGGGAATAAGAAACGTTTTCCAATACGTTCATCAGAACCAATTCCTCTTCTAACTGCATCTACATCTGCTCCAACCAATTCGCAAAGATTTGCAACTTCATTCATGAAGGTAATTTTTGTAGCTAAAAATGAGTTCGCTGCATATTTTGTTAATTCAGATGAACGCTCATCCATAAACAAAATTGGGTTACCCTGACGAACGTATGGTCCGTAAAGATCAGTCATTAATTTTTTAGCTCTTTCGCTTTTAGTACCTAAAACAACTCGATCAGGTTTCATAAAATCTTCTACAGCAACGCCTTCGCGTAAAAACTCAGGATTCGAAACTACATCTACTTCGATATCAGTATTTTCAGCAAAAACTGCTCTTACTTTATCTGCTGTACCAACAGGCACTGTAGATTTATTAACAATTATTTTATAACCCTTAATAATTTTTGAGATGTCTTTAGCTGCACCCAAAATATAAGAAAGATCGGCAGCACCATCTCCGCCCGGAGGCGTTGGCAATGCCATAAAAATAATTTGTGCTTCTTCTATCGCTTCTGCCAAATTATTGGTAAAATGCAATCTTCCCTGTTCAATATTTCTGTGAAAAAGCAAATCTAAGCCTGGTTCGTAAATAGGAACCTCGCCATTCTGCATTTTTTTTACTTTTGCCTCGTTTATATCAACGCAAATCACATTATTGCCTGTTTCAGCTAAACAAGTTCCGGTAACTAAACCTACGTATCCAGTACCAACTACTGCTATTTTCATATATATAATAAGGTTTTTTAAATATTTTCGTTTTATCTTGCCACGAAGATAATAAAATCCCACCAATGCTTTTACTTTATACAATAGGAATTAAAACTTATAGCTTTATTATTTGGATTTTCTCTTTTTTTAATGAAAAAGCTGCGTTATTTATTTCAGGCAGAAAACAGATATTCAATCAGATAGCCAAAAAAGTGATCAGCTCTAATCAAAATGTATGGTTTCATTTCGCCTCATTAGGGGAGTTTGAACAAGGCAGGCCTGTTTTAGAAAAATTAAAGGCACTACATCCACAAAAAAAAATAATTGTTACGTTTTTCTCTCCTTCTGGATATGAGATTAGAAAAAACTATGCCTTAGCTGATGGGATTTTTTACTTGCCTTTGGATGGAGCAAGAAATGCAAAAAGATTTATAGAAATTGTGAATCCGGAAATGGCCATTTTTACCAAATATGAATTTTGGTATTATTATTTTAAAGAACTCAGCAAGAACAAAATCCCATTATTTGTAATATCAGGAATATTCAGAAAAGAACAGATTTTTTTCAAAAGCTACGGTGGCTTTTATAGAAATATATTAAAACATGTAAATCATTTCTTTGTTCAAAATGAAGAAAGTGATTTACTTTTAAAATCAATTGGATTAAGCAATACAACGATTAGTGGTGATACCCGATTCGACAGAGTTTATGAGAATTCGATTTCACCAAAGAAATTACCAGAAATAGAATCATTTTGCAATAACTCACCTGTTTTAATTTGCGGAAGCACTTGGCCAGAAGATGAAAAACGATTAGCAGAATTGTCTTTAAAATATCCAAACTGGAAGTTTATTATTGCCCCACATGAAATTGACGGAAGCCATATTCAAAGTATTCAAACTTTATTTCCCCAAGCAATTAAATTTTCTGAATGGGGATCTCAAAGTTCAAAACCTCAATCTCAAGTTTTGATTATAGATAATATTGGGATGCTTTCCTCATTATATCAATACGGAAAGTTAGCATATATTGGCGGTGGTTTTGGTGCTGGAATACATAATACTTTAGAAGCAACAGCATTTGGTTTACCTGTAATTTTTGGTCCAAAATATCATAAATTTCAAGAAGCGAAAGATTTAATTAAAATAGCTGCGGCCAAAAGTATTTCAACAACTGAAGAATTAATTACTGCTTTTGAATACTTTAATCAAAATGAAAGTTCATCAGCCGCCGCTAAAAATTATGTGGAAGAGAAAAAAGGAGCAACGGAAGTGATATTGAAAAATATTAATTTTTAATGCGATCATCAAATAAAAAGGGCAATACTTCTTTTAATTTTATTTTGTTAAAATTAGGATGATTTGGATTTAAAAGATAATTGAACTCTTCGTGAATGATTGATGACGGAACTTTTAAAATGGCTGTTTTACTGTCTTTTATCCATTGATTTCCGATTTTCTGCATAAAGTGCATGTGCTCAAAATCATCCCAGTTTTTTGGCAAATCTTTTAAATAAATTTCGGTTACAGATATTGAATTCGGTATCTCTACCTGCATTACACTAAAATTTGTTGATAAACCTAGCTTACTTCTATGAACAACGTTTTCTAAGCAGGCTAAAGCTCGAGACCCAGAGGTATAAATAACTTTAATATCATTGCTATTCCATCTTGCGGCTCTACCAGAAGCCACCAAACTATCGGCATATTTAGTTAAAGTAATCCTGAAAACAAACATTAAGCTAAATCTCCAAACTCGATACGAATTAGTTCTTCCTCAATTAAAGTAATACCTGTAAATGTATCCATTAAGCTAAAAGGAATTTGATTACCCAAACCAAAAGCGCTGGTATTTAACCATTGATGAAAGGCACTTGCAGAGCCAAAAACCTCAATACCCTTTTTAAATAACGCAAAAGATTTAAGCAATTTTTCACTTAAAGATGCATCAAGTTTTAAATCCTGAATGGCATAGTTTTGAATGGTTTTTACGGTTGTTTTAAAGGTAGTTTGAAACTCATCGTAAGTAAAACCCGATATAGAAATAAAATCTAGAGCTGCTTTTGCTGCTAAACCTCTTTTTGAATTTGAAAGCAATGCAACAGGATTGGCATACATGGCCTGATAATTAACCATAGCTTCCTCAACAATTGGTTCAGAAATTTCTATATTATAAGCTTTAGATTTTTTCATACTCAAATATAGAAATTTTTCTCTATACAAAAGAAATTTTTCTAATTTTTAATCATTCCAGCTAGTGCTTCAATAAAAACAGGGCTATCATTTAAACTTTCAACTAACTGAACGTGTTCTCCACCTAATGCTCTAAACTCTTCATGATATTCTACCGTAATTTCGTAAAGTGTTTCCAAGCAGTCGGCTACAAAAGCCGGACTAAAAACCAATAAACGTTTTTTACCTTCCGAAGCTAATTTCTTTAAAATATCGGTGGTATAAGGCTGAACCCAAGGTTCTTTACCTAAACGGGATTGAAAACAAACAGTGTAGTTTTCTTTTGCAATATTTAACTCCTGTGCAATTAATCTTGCCGTATCATGCCCTTGTGCAGAATAACAAAATTTATTTGTGTCGTTTAACGTTTGGCAACAGTTTGCATTTTTTAAACAATAATTACCGGTATGGTCACATTTTAAAAGTTGTCTTTCGGGCAGTCCGTGGAAACTAAATAAAATGTGGTCGTAAGTTTCTGGACTATGTTTTCTAGCGTTTTCTGCAAAAACTTTAATCATTAATTCATTGTCATGAAATGAATTAATAAAAGAAATTGGAGGAACAGTTTGCCACTTGCTCACTAACTCCATAACCAATTGCATTACAGAACCTGTACTTGCCGATGCATATTGAGGAAACATTGGAATAACCTGAATACTTTCTACCAAACCAGCTTTTAAATTAGCCAAAGCAGAAGCAATCGAAGGGCTTTGGTAACGCATTGCCAATTCTACATGATAATCATCGCCTAATCTTTCCTGCAACATTTTTGCTTGCAGCTTACTGTAAAAAAGCAAGGGCGAACCATTTTCATTCCAGATTTCTTTATAAAGTTTTGCGGTTTTAGGGCTACGGAAAGGAACAATTATGCCTTTAACCAATAATGTTCTATTAAAGGCAGGAATATCAATTACTCTTTCATCCATCAAAAACTGATCTAAATACTTTTTCACATCAGATACCGCAGGACTATCAGGTGTGCCTAAATTAACCAGTAAAATTCCCTTCTTGCTCATTTATAAAGAATATGTTTTGTGACGCAAATATCGTTTTTTTATTGTTTTTAACCTATCCGAAAAATATGATAGCCGACATTTTTCAGTCAAATTACCATCAGTTTTTTGTTTTATACAATTGCCACCATGGTGTAGCAGGTTTTTGGTGATGCTCTAAATGATAGCCAAAAAAGTAGCAGGTTAAAAAAGCAAATAAATGGTTTTTATTTAAGGTAGAAGAATGATATTCGTTATCGTGCTCACCTTTATGCGGCAAATAGGTTCCAAAATAAAATAGCTGAAAGGTACTTAGCAAAGATGGAAGAACCCAAAAAAGCAACAAGTTTCTCTCATCAACCCAAATTTTTAAAACATTATAAGCAACAGCCATTATTATAAGTTGAATAACAGTAACGTAATTCATCATAAAGCTAAAATACCATTTCCAAAAACCGTGAGGCGCAAAATCAGGGTCTTCATTTGTATGAACATGGTTATGATGTTTGTGATGTTTTTTATAAAGTTTATTATAGAAAAAACCTGCATAAAGAAACACGGAAAGATAACCTACAAAAGTATTAATGGTTTTATTTGATGAAATTGTACCATGCATTGCATCATGAGCTGTGATAAACAAGCCGGTAAATAAATGCATTTGGCAGAAAATGAGTAAATAAACTAATGGATTATTCCACTGAAAATCCCAGCGTAAAAGATAAAAAAGTAGACCAAACCAACCACAGATTACCGTTAACGCGACAAAAATTCCGATAGCTGATTTTACAGGTTTCAATTGCTATTATTTATTTGTTTAATATTTAACGATTAAACACCCTAAACTGAAAATTGATTTATTAATTTGAGATTAATATTGCTCTAACGCAGCTTTTACTTTTTCCATCAACCACATCGGGGTTGATGTTGCACCACAAATACCTACTTTATCATTTTCAGTGAACCAGCTTTTATCCAACTCTTCTACATTAGAAATAAAATAAGAATCGTTATTGTACTTCTTGCAAACATCATACAAAACCTTTCCGTTTGATGATTTTTTACCAGAAACGAAGACTATTTTATTGTAATCACTTACAAAATTTTCCAACTCTTCGTAACGATTAGAAACTTGTCTGCAAATAGTATCATTTGCTTTAACCTCGTAGCCGCGAGATATCAGTTCATCTTTTATGTGATAAAATTTATCTACACTTTTTGTTGTTTGGCTATATAAAGTAAATTTAGAAGGTAATTCTACATTATCTAACTCAGCTAAATCCTGAAAAACGATTGCCTCGCCATCGGTTTGCCCTTGCAAACCTATAACCTCTGCATGTCCGTGCTTACCAAAAATTAAAATTTGCTCATTATCATCATGAGAATTTTTAATCCTGTTTTGCAATTTCAAAACAACCGGACAAGAAGCATCAATTAAGGTTAGATTATTTTCTAAAGCAAGCATATAAGTAGAAGGTGCTTCTCCATGCGCTCTGATTAAGACCTTCTCGTTTTTTAAAGTTTTTAAAACTTCATGATCGATGATTTTAAGCCCCATATTGGTTAGACGCTCTACCTCTTCGTCGTTGTGTACAATATCACCAAGACAATATAACCGGCCTTCATTTGCCAAAATATCTTCGGCCATTTCGATAGCGTAAACTACACCGAAACAAAAGCCAGATGATTTATCTATAGTAACTTGTAAATTGTAACTCATTGCAAAGCAAAATTAAGCAAAAATATCCTATCATCTTGTCATGTACAAGACAACAAAAAATATTAGCTGAGAAATGAACATTGTAGCACCGATGTACTTTTGTTGCTTAAGCCCCAAAGCATAGTAAAACTTTAATAAAATAACCGAAACGATAAACCATGCAATGTAATTCTGCATCGGAATTTCTTTCCAATCCCAGTGCCAGTAATCAAATTTCATGGCTATTGGCTCTAAAAAAAAATCGAAAATAATTAAACAAAGGCCTCCCAAAAGCGATGCTAAAATACCATTTCTGATTTTTAGGCTTTTAATCATTTGCCCAGTACTGAAGATAAGAATAACCCAGTTAACGCCCATTAATAATGGAACGGTTGCAACTTTTAGGCCTAATGTTGTTCCATAATAATAGCTCCCGAAAATTTTACCTGTTTTTACGCCTAAAACCTCGACTAAAAATCCGCAGAGAAATACGCCACAAACAAATAGTAAGAGCCTTTTAATATCCGCATTGTAAGAAAAAACAATAACAGCAAACATTAAAAGAAGATGAAATGGAACTAGCTTGATGAAATATGGTTGAGCTGCAGGAATAAGGAAACCAATTAAACCAACCAAATGAAAAATTATAATAACGGCAACGGCCAATCGTTTTATTTTTAAATCTGCCTGATCAATCTGCCCTTCCATGTACCTTTTTTAAATAAGTGATTTTTTATAGAAATAATTGAGATTAGTAAAAAAAATAACATCTGTAAAGGATGCAAAACAAGATTCAGAATCACGTTTTGACCCGATAAAAGAGATATCATTAATCTGCTAAGAACAATCAGTGTTAATGGTAATACAAGCAAACTTACATTAAAGTTTAAAATTAAAATAAGCGGGCCAATAATTACCAAAAGCTGGTAAAGTAATAATATTATAATGTTATTACCAAAACCAGCAAGTAAATTTTTACTAAAACCGCTTATGCTTTCGTTAAGATTTTTATACATCCGGCAGTAAATTAATCCGTTAGCCAATAAAGCCTCTGTTTTAAAGCCCTCTTGTTTAAGTAATTTTATTATTTCTACATCTTCTATAACCTGCTCTTTAACCCTTTCATGCCATTTATTTGCGTGGTAATTAGCTGCATTAAAAAACATACATTGTCCGCTTGCCGCAGCAAAAGCCGGATTTTTTGAAAATCTCACTAAACGAAGTGGCAAAAGGTTTAATAAAATAAAATGCATTAAGGGAACCGTTAATTTTTCGCCAAGCGTAACCATTTCTTGGTTGGTAAATAAACTTAGCAAGCTTATTCCGTTTATTTCTACTCTAAAAATCAAGCTATTTATTAAACCTTTTTTAATGGTTTCATCCGCATCAACAAATAACAAATATTTTCCGGTCGCCATTTCCGAGAGTTGATGGCAAGCAAAGTTTTTACCCAACCATCCTTTAGGAAGCTCTGCTCCTTTTACAACCTTAAACCGAGGATTTTCTTTTGCAAAACCATCAACAACATTAAAGGTGTTATCTACGCTACCATCATCTAAAATGATAACCTCGTAATTAGCGTAATCTTGTTCTTTTATAGATTTCAGGAGTTGAATTATATTCTCTTCTTCGTCTCGGGCAGGGATTAAAATAGAAACCTTATCTTGATAGTGCTTTATTGCCCTTGGTAATTTCGGATTGGAAAGAAAATTAAAAACGGTTACTGAAAACCTAATAACCAGAAAAATTAATGCAGCGTAAATAAAAATTGTCATTCGGTTATGTGATTTTGTTTAACAACCGAAGTATCGTAATGTTTATTGTAAGCACTTTTGAGCAACTGCAAACTAATATATTCTTCATTTTCCCAATTCTGTAAATAAGTATATACTGATGCTTTACGCCTCTCAAAAAAATCAACAAAAGTAGCTGCAAATATGATATTGATTTTCTTTTGACTGGCATTAATCATTTGCATAACACCTTTTTCAAATGAAATGCTTGTTAAATGATTGGAATATAATTTCCCCTGAGGAAAAACTAAGACTAAATTATCAGGATTATCAAGTAATTTACCTGCATAATTTAAAGTCTCCAAAACATCTTTACCCCTGTTTTCTGCCGCGAAAGCACCTAAATATTTTAAAAAAATAACTTTGTTGTAATTTTCGGCATTTACCAATACATGAAACTGCTTTTTGAAAATTTTTTTATTGATATAAAAAATAAAAAAACCATCCCACCAGCTAAAATGATTTGCTAGAATTAGAACTGATGAATTTTGATTGATTTCTGCCTTATCAAAATTAAAAGCTGCAAAATCCTTTTTGATGATAAACTGAATATACCAGGAGAAAAATTTATAGACTATTGTATTTTTTCGGGGCTGATACATAGTGGAAAATTGCAAAAATTTAGGGTTAATTGCAAATAGAGCTTTTAATTTAACTCAAATAAACTCTGTCTTCCTCCCCTTCTACATCCATAACAACATCTACGTGTTCTTTTAAAATGGTAGCAAGTTCGAGCCCAACAAAATCTGTGGCAATAGGAAAAATCTTATGACTTCTATCTACTAGCACTACAGTTCTGATTTTTTTATGAGGCGTATTTAAGAAAACACCCAAGCCATAAGCAAGTGTTTTGCCACTGTTAAGTACGTCATCTACAAGAATAATCACCTTATTTTTCCATTGGTTTTCATCCAAATCTGTAGATGCAATAAGCTTGCTTGCCTCTCTTTCTAAATCGATTCGAAGTAAGGTTAGCTTAAAATCAGAGATTTTTTTAAGCACCTTTTCTAATCTTTTAGCCAATTTATAGCCCCTATCCCAAATTCCAGCAAGTACAATTTCTTTCTCGTTAAGGTTATCCTCCAAAATTTGATAAGCTATACGGTCTATTTTTTGTTGTATTTGTTTTTTATTCAGGATGAGTAATTGCGATGCGGCCATTTCAAAAAGGTTTGAATACAAAAAGAACGATTTTAAGGGTGAAATTCAAGCGTTTTCGAAAATAATTTCTTTATCCTGCAACGTTTTGGTTAGAGCGACGTCTAATAACTAACCAAAAAACAAATCCACAAACTTATTTCAAACTATAAAACTGGAATAAATTTGAATCATTTAATTAAAAATATTATGAAAAACCTTTTAAAAGCCTCGGCTACTTTATTATTTATGGTTGTGAGCAGTTACATGACAAGAGCTCAAGAAACCAAAAACGTTGCGGTGAAAAACATTAGCAGCATAACCGTAAGTAGTGGTATCGATTTATATTTAACTCAAAGTGGAAGCGAAAGTTTAAACATTAAAGCGTCTTCAGATTTACTTAAAAATGTTGTTGTGGAACAAAATGGTGGCAACCTGGTAATAAAAATGAAAGAAGGCATTAGCTGGGGTAGCATGTTTAAAAACCAAACCATTAAGGCTTATGTAAATTTCAAAACATTATCAGCGTTAACTGCATCTGGCGGCAGCGATGTTTACAGTCAAAATCAGATTAAAGCAGATAAATTTGCTTTACGGTCTTCAGGTGGTTCTGATGTAAAATTAACCTTGGTTTGCGAGGATTTACAATTACAAAGCAGCGGCGGTAGCGATGTTAAACTAAATGGAAAAGCAGAAAACATGGTTCTGCAAACCAGTGGTGGCAGTGATGTTGATGCTTATGATTTTATTGTTGATTATGCTAAAGTTTCGGCTTCAGGAGGTTCTGATGCTAATATAAATGTAACTAAAGGATTAGAAGCAGGTGCTTCTGGCGGAAGCGATGTTCATTACAAGGGCAATGCTTCGTTAAAGAAAACATCATCATCCAAAAGTGGTGATGTGACTAAAGTAAACTAGTTAGTTTTAGGTTTAATTAATTTACTAGCGCTGTTTTGCGGATGCAAAAACAGCGCTTTTTTTTGAAATGACTACACAGATTAAAAGTTTACACGGATTTTCACCTCTATAAAATCATTGCAGAAACCTTAAACATTTTAACCTTTCTTATAAGGATAGTAAATGAAATTCGCTCCTTCTGGCACGACTACAAAAACACACATAAAGGTTTCAGGTTTTTTATAGGTTTTCAAAAACGATTCCTTTTTCTCTTTATTAATTATGCCCTTCTCCACAAACTCTTCTAATGTAGATGCCTGAATAGACCATTCCGTGTTTAATTCTTCTCTATTTAAAATAAGTTCGCCAATGCTTACTACATGTTGATGAGCGATAAAAATTGGATGGTTAGAAATTCCCTCCACCATAATTTCTATTGCAACTTCTTTAATCGTATCCGAATAAAATTCTAAGTCCTTTTCTAAACTAACCAACGGACTTTCTTGTTTTTTCTGCGCTCCGCTATCTTCTGGCGTTGCATTTAATAATTCTTCTCTATCCATTTTATGGTAAAAGGTATATGGTTTAAGGAATAAGGTTTTGACAAGCATAAAAGTTAAGGCATAAATACCTTAAACCTTTCTCCTTATGCCTTCAGCCTTAATAATACTACATTTTCAACATGCTGTGTATGTGGGAACATATCAACTGGTTTAATCCGCACAACATCATATTTATCTTTTAATAATTCCAAATCTCTTGCTTGTGTTGCCGCATTACAACTTACATACACAATTTTCTCGGCTTCCATTTCCAATAAACGTTGTACAACATCAGCATGCATACCAGCTCTTGGTGGGTCGGTAATTACCACATCTGGTTTACCATGCTCAGCAATAAAATGGCCCGTTAAAATATCCTTCATATCACCAGCATAAAAGATGGTGTTGTTAATCCCGTTTAATTCAGAATTGAACTTTGCATCTTCAATTGCAGTTGGCACGTATTCTACGCCAACAACCTGCCTTACATTTTTTGCTATAAAATTTGCAATCGTACCAGCTCCGGTGTATAAATCGTAAACCAGTTCATCGCCTTTAAAATCAGCAAAATCTCTTGTAATTTTATATAATTCAAACGCTTGGTCAGAATTGGTTTGATAAAAAGATTTAACACCAATTTTAAATTTAATACCATCCATTTCTTCAAAAATATGGTCGCGACCCGCAAAAGTAATTACCTCCTGATCAAAAATGGTATCGTTTCCCTTTTGGTTGATAATGTACAGCAACGAAGTAATCTGCGGAAATTCTCCTTTTAGGAAATTCATTAAACCATCAATTTGTTCTTGCTCCGGATAAGCGAATACAACGGCAATCATTACCTCGCCAGTAGATGAAGTACGAATAATCAGGTTGCGTAAAGTACCTTCATGATTTCTTAAATCGTAAAACGAAAGCGAATTTTCTAATGCATATTTTCGAACGGCATTTCTAATACTGTTCGATGGTTCATCCTGTAAATAGCAATGCTCTATATCTAAAATTTTATCAAAACGTAACGGTACATGGAAACCCAGAGCATTCATATCTAAGTCTTCATCACGCTCAATATCCGTTCTATCTAACCAACGTTTATTAGAAAAAGTAAACTCTAGTTTATTACGATAATATCTGTTTTTAACAGAACCTAAAATTGGTTCGGCCGATGAGGTATCTATTTTACCAAGTCGCTGTAAAGCGGCCTCAACATTTTGTTGTTTAAATTTTAACTGTGAATTGTAACCCATGTGTTGCCATTTGCAACCACCACAAGTACCAAAATGAGGACAAAAAGGCTCGGTACGTAAATCCGATTTTACATGTATCTGCTCTATAATTGCCTCCGCAAAATTCTTTTTCTTTTTGGTCAGGCGAACATCAACCACATCTCCAGGAACGGCCTTATCTACAAAAATCACCAATTCATCAGCTTTACCTACGCCCTTTCCCTCTTCGGCAATATCAATTATTTCTACGTTCGGAATTATAGTTACCGTACCTGGTTTTCTTCTACTCATTATGCCGCAAAGATAGTAGTAAAAGCTGAAAGACTAAAGAGGAAAGACCAAAGGAAAATTTAGGCAGAAAAATAGTTTGTGTTCTTTATTTGAAAATGAACGGTATTACCATTTGGCAAAATCGGCCCCGCATTCCGCTTTACTTCGTTGCACTTCGTGTTCGCTGCAATCGGGTTTATTTAACAATAGCTTGCTTTGGATGTAAACCTGTTTAGTTCTAAAAACTTAATTTTAGAAAATAACTTTAAAAAGAGATTTAGAAACTGTTTAAAGAGGATTTTCACAAAGGTGCGTGGAGACACACACCTTGGCTATTGCCATGGAATTGGAGTTGAAATTTAAACAGTTTCTTACTATTTGCCGAAAAATTTAAGCGCAGCTCCCCAAAACCCGTCTGCCCAATTAAATTTTAGGTCAAATTTTTCGTCTACTAATACAGAAAATTCTAATATTTCTTTGCTCATGATAAAAAACCTATCTATTTAAGCAATAATACAAAATTCAGACCAAAAACCAAAACGGTTCAAATTAATTTTTTGTTAAATTTACATGAATAGGTTAATTGAAAAGACCTTTAAGCATATTTAGCTAATAATTTGATGTGTTCAATACAAAATGTGCAATGTTAATAAAACAATATGTGCCTATTTTTTCTTAAACATAAAGTTGACCATCATCTCGATACAAAAAATCTAACCTAACTTTCAGAGTCCAATGAATTCATTTAAGAAATAATCGTATGTTAATGTTTGCTGTTCCGTTGTTAATTTATTTTTATTAGCTAGATGATTTATTCAAGACCCATCAAAAAGAATTAAACAAAAAATGCTACTGTTTTATCTCTAGAGCATTTTTCAGTATTATTTAGATAAGTATATTTACAACGCTTTATCAGAATCATCATTTTTTATTCCATATTCTTTTAATCCGCATCCAATCATTCGACACACCTAACTGCTTCAAGCCCAAATTCTTCCAACTTGCTGCTTAAATTTCTAAATTCTGGGTCTTTACAAATAGCCTTAATTAAATTTGGGTTAACAACTCCTCGTGCTTGACAAAGTGCATAATTTTCTTCATAAGAGGGTGCAGGAACCTAAATCCAACTGTTGATCCTGCTCAAGAACTCAGGAATTCCCTTTACATTTTTTTTTTGCATCCCTTAAAAGTTCAAGATGAAAGTAATCAGGTGCAGAAAATAAAATTCCTGCTATATTGGAGTTGGCATTTAGATCAATGGGGCTTTAACAGGATAGTCAATGCCTTGTTCGAGTCGTCATAAGAGAGCGTTACGACCGCCAGTTTTTCATTATGAGTGATCGTTGTTTTGGCTTTCGTGCTTGCGCTAAAAGCCTTAAGAGATGTATTAAACCAGGCTGAAGCCTCTACACTTACTAGGTCAGTCAGCAATTGATTAATTGACAGCGGCAGAGCCTTTTTACCAAGAGCACTACGGCCCATTATAGAAATAATATTAATACCTAATACCTGATTTTTTTTTGAAAAAATCTGTATCCCCCCCTTGCCTTTGAAATTTGCATAAAAGTGTTCATTCCCGTTTACTTCCTTTCCTTTGATAAACTGAATGCCAGTATTTTTGGATTCAATTTTTTTTATCACTTCAGACGTTGATGAAAATGGGATCCCGCCGTTGATCGATAATTCTTCTGAATGAAGATTTAAGACATTCGATTGAGCTATTGTGGCAGAAATAAATAGAAATAAGACAGCTAAAATAATTTTTCGTTCAATTCTCATATGGCGTTACCGATAAGGATTGCTTAAGTGATAAATCTAATATAGAAATTATAATCATCCTTTTTTCTTCCCTGCTACCCGGAACAATAAGATTCGGGACAGAAAGGCATAAATGCAGGATAGAAGGTGCAATTGCAGGATAAAACTTTATAAATCAAAGAATAAGATTAGCGTGCAACTTATAAACTTTTCGCGGATGGATTATCCCGCATTAAATGAACCGAATTTTAAATTAGCAGCGCCACCTATCCTATTATTATGTGGGAGAATCATAATTTGTTTTATTAACATTTAGAAATTCACAAAAAATCATTTTTTGTTTAGGACAGCACACCTTGCTCAATTTTTCGCCGATAATAAGCCTACTAAAAGTACTTTAACAAATTCATAACTATTTGATTAACCGATATAATTTGGTAACTTAATACATCATTTCACCTAAAAAGGAGGTTCATCATGAACGTTATCCGTAAAATTGAACATTGGGGCGATGTTCATCAAACAAAATGGCTAGATTTTCTTAGAATTATTTTAGGCCTCGTAATTTTTGGCAAAGGCATATCTTTTATCAGCGACACCTCAACACTTCAAAATTTAATTACCGAAAACAATGTATTTGGATTTTCTGGTGTTCTAATTAGTGTAGCTATTCACATTGTAGCTTTTGCCCATTTAGTTGGCGGCATTTTAATTACGTTGGGATTAGTAACACGATTTGCAGTTGTTATTCAAATTCCGATATTACTATTTGCAGTATTTTTCGTAAATCTTACTAAAGGATTTTCGATGCCAAACTCAGAACTTTGGTTATCCATTTTAGTCTTATTTATGCTAATTCTATTTTGGGTTATAGGTTCAGGACCACTATCGGTTGATGATGGCTTAAAGAATAAAAAAGGTAAGCGTTACGATTAATTAAAAGCTTATCAACAATAAAACTATTCTTAGTATCTTTCAGCGATTATAGCTAATATTCATGAAATCAAAGATACTTTTAGGCCTGCTTTTAGCGGGATTTTCGAGTTACGCTCAAAACTCAGCAGAAGCAAATTTTAAATTAACACGCCCAGGATTTAAAGAGCAAAATGCATTTGCAACAACAGCATTTGTAGAAAAATATTTCCGCTTGCCAGGTAATACGGGTTTCAATGCAAGTATTCATCATGTAGAAGATATTTTGAAAAAAGCAGGTTTTGTAGAGCAAAAACAAAATGAGTTTGAAGCACCATTAACTTATCGCATCGAAAAACGAGCGATGAAAAACAAAACCTGGGAACCGGTAAACGCAAATATCGACATCGTTGGAGAATCACAGCCATTGATTTCTTTTAAAACGAATCGCAATATGATTCCGATTAACTGTCAATCTACACCACCCGAAGGTATTACCGCAGAAGTTATTTACATCCCAAAAGTGGTTCCGGCAGAAATTGACAAAATGGATTTGAAAGGAAAAATTCTATTTTCAGAAACAAATCCATCAAGATTATTAGCGATAGCAGCAAAAGCTGGAGCTGTAGGTGTTTTAGGTTATTCTATGCCCACATATACACAACCAGAAATACACCAAACTTCAATTCAATTTGGAAGGATGGCAGCCAATAGCGATGTGTGGACGTTGTTATTATCTTTTGGCGCAAAAGAAAAACTGAAAGCTTCTTGCTTAAAAGGCTCAACAAAACTAAAAGTTAACATCGAAACTAAAATTTATCAGGCAGAAGAATTAACCATTGTTGCTAACTTAAAAGGTAGCGAGAAACCTGATGAACGTTTCGTTTTCAGCGCTCACGTTCAGGAGCCTGGTGCAAATGATAATGCAAGCGGTGTAGGTACGCTCGCTGAAATGGCTAGATTAACAGCAGAGCTTTATCAAGCAAAAAAAATTAGCCCAAAACGTACATTAACCTTTTTATGGGGCGATGAAATTGTATCGACTAAGCGATATATTGTAGAAGACACCACAAGAGCAAAAGGGATTTTATGGGGAATGAGTTTGGATATGGTAGGTGAAGATACAAAGAAAACTGGTGGTTCTTTCTTGATTGAAAAAATGCCAGACCCATCGGCAATATGGACCCGGGGAACAGACAAACACACAGAATGGGGTGCTGGAGATGTTGGCGAAAAAGACCTTTTCCCTCATTATTTCAACGACTTTATTTTCGATATCTGCAAAACACAAGGAAAGTTCGCAAACTGGACGGTAAACTATAATCCTTTTGAAGGTGGAAGTGACCATACTCCTTTTCTACAAAATAAAATTCCTGGTTTATTAATGTGGCATTTTACCGATGTTTTTTACCATACAGATAACGACAGATTAGACAAAGTATCGCCAACCGAAATGAAAAACGTTGGTATAAGCGCTTTAACTGCAGCCTACACTTTAATTTCTGCGGATGAAAATACGGCAACCGCAACAGTAGCGCAGGTTAAAGCAGATGCACTGATTCGCCTTAAAACCGAATTCGATTTAAGTAAAAAAGCAATTGCAGATGGAAAGCCCGCTGCTGACGAAAAGCATATTATCGAAGTTTGGAGTAAATGGTATATTGATGCTTTGGCTACAATTAATAAAATGCCAGTAAAACCCGAAACAACAAGAGTTGGTTCTACCATAAAAGTTGCAACTGGCGAAATTGAAAAGCAAACAAAAACCTATCTGGAAGAGTTGAAGTAATTCAATTATATAAAATGCCAAAAGCAATAATTATAGGTGCAGGAATTGCTGGAATAGCTTCTGCAATTAGAATGGCTGTTAAAGGCTATGAAGTCGAGGTTTTTGAATCAAATTCTTATCCTGGGGGGAAACTTGCCGAGATTAATTTACACGGTTTTCGTTTTGATGCTGGGCCAAGTTTATTTACCATGCCACAATATGTAGATGAGCTTTTTGCGCTGGCAAAAAAGAATCCTTCCGATTATTTTCAATATGATAAACTAGGTGAAATATGTAGGTATTTTTATGAAGATGGCTTGAATCTAACCGCCTGGACCGACATTAATAAATTTGCAGATGAAATTGAGCAGAAAACAAATTCTTCTGCAGAGGAAATCAAAAAATTTCTGAATAAAAGCGAAACCATATATTCGGTAACGCATAAAGTATTTTTAGAAAGAACACTTCATAAATTAAATAGCTACTTACATTGGGACACCGTAAAATCTGTTTTTAGGTTTGGGCAAATTGATGCTTTTCGTACACAAAGCAAGGCCAATGAAGCTTTCTTTAACGATGAGAGAATTGTTCAGTTATTTAATCGTTATGCAACTTACAACGGTTCTAATCCATATCAAGCTCCTGCCACTTTAAATGTTATTCCTCATTTTGAGTATCATTTTGGCGCTTTTTTACCTAAAAAAGGAATGTATAGCATTACTACATCTTTAGTAAAACTGGCGGAAGATTTGGGTGTTAAATTTCAATTTAATACAAAAGTTGAAGAAATTGTTTTTAAGGCGGATGGTAGAGGGATAAAGGTTGAAGGTGTTAGAAACAATGGACAAATTCATAAGGCGAATTTTGTTATTTCGAATTTAGATATTTGGTTTACTTACAAAAATCTCCTAAAAGATTTCAAGGCTCCGAAAAAGCTACTCAGTCAGCAGAGAAGCAGCTCTGCACTAATTTTTTATTGGGGCATGAAAAATGAATACCCAGAATTAGGTTTGCACAATATCTTATTCGCTGAAAATTATAAAGCAGAGTTCGATTCAATTTGGAAAGAGCAAACCATTTGCTCAGACCCAACAATTTATATCAATATTACTTCAAAACACATTAAAGCTGATGCACCTAAAGGTTGTGAAAATTGGTTTGTGATGATAAATGTTCCGGCAAATAATGGCCAAAATTGGGATGAGTTTATTATTAAAGCTAAAGAAAACATTATTCAAAAACTAAACAGAATACTAAAGAAAAATATTGCTGATGATATTGTTTGCGAGCAAATCCTCGACCCAAGAAGCATTGAAATTAAAACAGGCTCGTATCAAGGCTCGTTATATGGCAACAGTTCAAATAATCAGTTTGCAGCATTTTTGAGGCACCCAAATTTTAGTTCAAAAATAGAAAACCTATACTTCTGCGGTGGTAGCGTGCATCCCGGCGGTGGAATTCCCCTAGCATTACTATCTGCTAAAATTATTGACGATAATCTGAAGCTTACTAAATCTTAAAAGGATACATTTGTTTAGATGGCATTTGAACTGTCCCAATCTTAACAAATCATATTATGAATTTTCACACACGCAAATGGATAAAACCAGAAGACTTAAATCCTAACGGAGGATTATTTGGTGGAAGTCTTTTAAAATGGATAGATGAAGAAGCTGCAATCTATGCGATTGTTCAGCTCGAAAACCCAAAAGTAGTAACCAAATATATGTCTGAAATTAATTTCGTTAGTTCGGGCAGATTAGGCGACATTATTGAACTGGGTATCACAGCCACAAATTTCGGCACAACTTCTATTACCATGTGCTGCGAAGTAAGAAATAAAATTACCCGAAAAAGTATTTTAACAATTGACAAAATTGTTTTCGTAAACATTAATGATTATGGCGAGCCAACACCTCACGGTAAAACGAAAATAAAATATATTGAAGAACAGTTTGCTGAAGAAGACCAAGGCAATGCTTAAGTTTTGCTTTGCATTTTAATTACTTCTTTGAGTTTTTCTGCATCTAAATCAAATGCATTAACAATAACTTTTGCTTTGGTATAAAATGGATTTCGCTCAGCCAGTTTTACATTTATAAACTCCAGTAGTTGCTCATCATCTAAATCTTTAATTAAAGGTCGTTTTTGCCTGTTTTGTAATCTGGATACTAATTGAGCAGGCTGCATTTCTAGATAAGCAGTTGTGCCGTTTGTATTCATCCAATCCATATTATCAAAAAAACATGGTAAACCGCCGCCCGTTGCCACAACACAGTTTTCAGGATATGGGTAAGTTTTAAGCGTTTCACTTTCATAATCTCTGAAACCACTTTCGCCAAAAGCTTCGAAATACTCCGCTATTGTTTTTCCAGTTCTGGAAACAATTTCCGCGTCCAAATCAATAACCGGGCAATCTAATCTATGCGCTAGCTGTTTGGCTTTTGTACTTTTACCACAACCCATATAGCCGATAAGAAAAATAATTCCTAACCCCTCCGCCCCTAAAGGGGAACTTGAATTTCTATCGTTCATATACCACTTCTATTTTTAGTTATCGTTATTCCTATCTCAGTTTCTCTTTTACTTTTACTCTACTGCATTTATTTTCATCTTTAGTTTCCCCTTTTGGGGGCTAGGGGGTTAATTTAACCCTCGGATCAACATACGCATACAAGATATCAACCAAGATATTTATAACCACAAAAACAAATGCAATAAATAAAATAGAGCCCATAACCACCGGGAAATCCGACATTTCTAAAGCTGTAACCGTAGTTCGACCCAATCCGTTATATCCAAAAATATATTCAACAAAAAAAGAACCTGCCAGCAATGAAGCAAACCACCCAGAAATAGCGGTTATGACTGGATTCATAGCATTTTTTAACGCGTGCTTGTAAATTATCGCATTTCTACCCAAACCCTTTGCTCTGGCCGTACGGATATAATCTTGTGCTAAAACATCAAGCATGGCGCTTCTGGTTAGTTGAACAATTATAGCTAAAGGTCTTAAACCTAAAGTTATCATTGGCAGCCAAAGATTTCTTAATGTTAAAATTTCGCCATTAAAAGGATCATAACTATATAAACTACCACTCATTCTTAATCCCGTATAATTACTTAACACAAAACCAAAAAGCCAGGCAATTATAATCCCCGCAAAAAAAGAAGGTGCAGAAATACCCAAGATTGCAAATGCATTAGCCGATTTATCTATCCATGAGTCTTTATAAACTGCTGATAGTACACCCAAAAAAACGCCAATAATTGTTGCAAAAATCATAGCGGTTAAGGCAAGGATAAAAGTATTCGGAACGGTTTCTGAGAGAATTGCCGTAACATCTCTTTTGGTTTGATAAGAGCTTCTTAAATATGGCCATTTAAGAACTAAAGCCTTTTTTTCGAAATTGATAAGCTTTGCGTAGTGATACTTTTTCTGTGTCAAGCTATCATTATCTAAAACACTAACTGGTGATAAATCATTTACATAAAGAACAAACTGCATTGGTTTCGACCTATCTAAACCAAATTCTTTACGCACAGCTTCGAGCGATTGCACATCTGCTCTTTGTCCCATCGTCATTCTTGCAGGGTCGCCAGGTAAAATATTAAACAAAACAAAAACAACCAATACAACGCCAGCCATAACCAGTAATCCGTATAAGAGTTTTTTTACTGCGTATCCTAACATCTATTTGCTAAAATATTTTGTACTCAACTGTTCGAAGCTTGGTACATTATGGAAATGCCATTTATTTATAACCACACCATTTTTTAAAAGTATTACACCAGGATTAGCCCTAACCATACTTTTTAAAGGAACAGCATCAGCATAAAAAACTTCGGAGAAAAGATTATTCTTTTTAATAAATTTCTGTGCATCAATTGCCGAATTTGAGGTTAACAAAACGCTTCTGATATTAAATTGTTGTGTTGCATTTAACGCTAAAGCATTTAAATCACCAATGGCTTTCTCATTTGTGTTATTTAAATTATAAGCCACAAAAACCAAACTGTAATATGGATTTTCTATTAGTTCTTTTGTATAATCTGTTCCTGAAGCATCAGTAATAATCAAATCTTTAATTTTAGGATCATATCCTTTTTTAACTAACGTTTTCGTAGGTTCTCCAACAATCTCCCAGTTATTATCTTTCCAGATTTCAGTTTTCAGATATTCCTTATCGCTCATATCCTTTTCATCCTTAGTTTTTTTATTTTTAAGGTGATACATGATTTGAAATTCATCTGGTTTTTCTCCGGGAGGTATAACCATTAACGAAGGAATATGTGCGCCAACTTTATACGGTAGAAAATCGATAACTGGCAAAAAATTATAAGTGTATAGCCCGAAAAGCAAAGCTACAACAGAAATCAAAATTGCAATATTCAGTTGCGTTTTATCTTTTTTAAAAAAAGGAAGAATTGAATCTTTTTTAAGGAATATGTAAATGATAAGTACCAGTAGCACAATATCTTTACCGAAAGACTGCCAGGGCGTAAGCGGAATAGCATCGCCAAAACAGCCGCAACTGGTTACCACTTTAAAAAAGGCTGAAACGAAAGTTAAAAGTGTAAAGAAAATTATCAGTAATAGCAATCCCCAGGAAACTTTTTTACCCCAAAAACCAAGTAAAAGCAATGCACCTAAAACAATTTCGAGTGTGCAAAGTAAAATTGCTATACCAGTTGCAGCAGGACTTAAAAAATCCATATGAAATACCTCGAAATATTCTTGAAGCTTATAACCAAATCCTAGTGGATCATTGGCTTTTATCAACCCTGAAAAGATAAATAATACCCCGACAAAAATTCTGGAAATTGTTAAAAGTACATTCTTCATTATTTTACGCCTAATTTGATTAATGCAAAAACAGAATAATTTAACATATCCTGATAATTTGCATGTACGCCTTCTGATGCAAGAGTTTGCCCTTCGTTATCTTCAATTTGTTTAACTCTGAAAACTTTCATTAAAATTAAATCAGTAAGCGAACTAATTCGCATATCTCTCCAAGCTTCTCCGTAATCGTGGTTTTTAGCAAACATTAAATCCTTTGTTTCCTGAACCTTAGTATCAAATGTATCTTGCACATCATCAAAAGGCATTTCAAGGGGATCGTTTTCGTTAAGTTCTAACTGCATCATTGCAATAACACAATAATTAATTATACCAATGTATTCTGGAATAATGCCCTCATCTACTTTACTTACTTTTTTTTCTTCTAAAGTACGAATGCGTTGTGCTTTAATAAAAATCTGATCAGTGATAGAGCTTGGCCTTAAAATGCGCCATGCTGTGCCATAATCTTTTGTTTTTTTAAGGAAAAGCGATCTGCAAACTGCGATCACTTCATCAAATTCAGAAGCGGTATTTGTTTGTGCCAAGGCCAATAATTATTTAGTTTTAATGTATTTTTGTATTGAAAAAACAAAAGCTAAAGATACATTTTTAAAGCGAAACCCAAATCCCGAAAGGGTTTAATATGGTAGAAAAAAACTTTTTTGAACCAAAACAGAGCTTAAATATTAGAGGCGAAATCTTCGATTTGAGTACGCCGAAAGTAATGGCGATATTAAATATTACACCCGATTCTTTTTACAGTAATAGTAGAACAAACTCAATTGATGATGCTTTAAGAAAAACCGAAATCTTTTTAAATGAAGGAGCAACTTTTATAGATATTGGTGGTTATTCATCAAGACCAGGAGCAAAAAACATTACTGAAGATAAAGAACTTAGCCGACTTATACCAGTTATTGAAGCACTAAACAAAAACCTGCCTGAAGCAATAATTTCTATTGATACTTTTAGAGCAAAAATTGCTGAACAAACTATTTTAGCAGGCGCACATATAATTAATGATATTGCTGCCGGAGATTTGGATGGACAAATGTTTGAAACGATAGCCCGACTTCAGGTGCCATATATTATGATGCACATGCAAGGAACGCCGCAAAATATGCAGCAAAATCCAGTTTATACTAATGTTTTATTAGATGTTATTGGTTACTTGGCAGAGAAAATTGACAAGTTAAAAAAACTCAAAATCCATGATGTAATCATCGACCCAGGATTCGGATTTGGAAAAACAATTGAACATAATTACGAATTGTTAAATCAAATGCAGGAGTTTAAAATTTTTAAATTACCCGTTTTAGTTGGTTTTTCGAGAAAGGGAATGATTCATAAAGTTTTGCAAAATACAGCAGCAGAAGCATTAAATGGCACTACAGTTTTAAACACTATCGCACTGCAAAAAGGAGCAAAAATTTTAAGAGTTCATGATGTGAAAGAAGCAGTAGAGTGCATGAAACTAGTTGAGATGATGGGTTAGTATGCACTTTTACATCAATTGAAAATTGTATACTGAAAACTGTTTTACTATCTTGCCCTTAATGAAAGGATTTGACTTCGATTTTCTTAAATTATCTGTAACTGATGCTGTTGACATTGTTTTAGTAGCATTGTTAATCTACTATGTTTACACGCTTATTCGTAATACGCTTGCTGTAAATTTACTAGTTGGAATGTTTATTATCACAGTTTTTTACTGGATAGTAAAAGGATTACACATGGAGCTGCTTACAACCATCATAGAGAAATTTATGAGTGTAGGCATTATTGCCTTGATTGTAATTTTCCATCCAGAGATTAGAAGGTTTTTACTTCTTATCGGAAAAAATGCTTTCCTCCAAAAAAATAAAGCCTGGTGGGGCTACCTTTTCGGTCGAAAAGAGATAGAAAGAAATAATTTAACACGCATTAAACCAATCATTGATGCCTGTAAAACGATGAAAAAAACCAGAACAGGTGCTTTAATTGTTTTTGTTAAGTTTTACGATGAGCAATTCTTCGCAAATAGTTGTGAAGTTGTTGATGCTAAAATTTCGAAACGGTTATTGGAAAGTATTTTCCAAAAAAATAGTCCACTGCACGATGGTGCTGTAGTTATTTCTGAGAATAAAATTAAAAGTGCGAGTTGTATTTTACCGCTAACAGATAACGATCAATTACCTTCGCAATTCGGGTTAAGACATAGAGCTGGAATCGGTGTATCTGAAACGACTGATGCTGTGGCTGTAATTATTTCTGAAGAAACCGGAGAAATATCGTATGCCAAACAAGGCAGAGTACGGATGAATGTTTCCTTCGGAGAATTGGAGAAATTACTCAATAAGGATTTTTAATTAGAGCAAGGATAAAAGAGCAAAGAATAAAGAGCAAGGATAAAGGAGTAAAGATAAAATTCAAAAAACCTTTAGCCATAAAAAAAGAGCAAAGATTAAAAACACATGGTCTTTAATCTTTGCTCCTCAATCTTTTATCCTACTATTAGCAATACTGCTCAAAAGCACCAATTAAGTTATCGGCAATCATTTGTGCAGGGCGACCCTCAATTTGATGACGCTCTATCATGTGAACCAATTTACCATCTTTAAATAACGCCATTGCTGGAGATGATGGAGGGAAAGGCATCATATAATTTCTTGCCTGATCTACAGCTTCTTTTTCCATTCCTGCAAATACAGTAACCAATTTATCGGGATGTTTTTCGTGAGCTGCTGCTGCCCTTGCTGCCGGACGAGCATTTGCTGCTGCGCAACCACAAACTGAATTTACAACAACTAAAACAGTACCTTCGCCTTTAATAGCTTGGTCTACATCTTGTGCGCTTTTTAACTCTTCAAAACCAACGTTAGTTAATTCCTTACGCATTGGTTCTACTAAATATTCTGGATACATTATCTTTGATTTTATTTACAATTTCTAAAGCACAAAAATAAGAAAATCGAACAGCATGAACCATTCGATTTATATTTTTAAGGTAAATTTATTACTGTAAGCCTTTCTCTCTCAATAACTCTTTCATAAGTTCAGGATCTTTTAAAGCAGCCCAACCAAACATGGCAATTACGCCAATGATACAAATAAGGTAAAGCAGACTCAAGATTGCTCCAATTATACCGCATATTTTACCGGCCTTAGTATTTTTATAAGATGAGATTGAATAATTTGCAGGATTAAGATTATACTTTTTAATATCAGCAGCACTTAAAACCCAGGCAATAATCCCGAAGATTAAACCCAAACCATAGCAACAACAAGCCGGAATTGATATAATTCCTAAAATTAAAGCCACAGTTGAGTTTGGTAAATTTTGAGGACCACCAAATTGATTAAAGCCCGGCGCTTGTTGAAAAGGAGGTGGTGTTAATGGCGGCGTATTTACAGGCCCAAATGCAGAGTTATCATTATTTGGAGGTATAATTGGTTGGTTTTCCGATGGATGTCCTTGTTCTTCTGACATAAATTTAGTTTATAAGCTGATGGTTGTATATTTTGTAAATGTAATTGATTAGAATAATTACTGCAATAGCGATGTAAGTGATTTTTATAACTTGTGCACCAAATTTAAAATCAATTTTTAAGTGGATAAATGTAAAAACCACAATAAAGATTAAGGGTATAGTTGCAGGATATAACTTAAAAGATTCTACAAAATTACCTTTCAGTAAAGCCAGGATAGAGCGCTGCAAACCGCAACCGGGGCAATCAATTCCGAAATGAGACTTAAAAGGGCAACTTAATAAATGCAGACTTAACCAATTCAGAAAATTATGTATCTGATTCATCTACAAGACCAATTATTTTTATTTGATTATTCTTCCAAATTTTATATTTCTCTAAATCTTTTACAACTTGCTTGTAAACCAGATTTAGAATAAAAACATCATCAATAAAACCTAAAACCGGCACAAAATCAGGAACTACATCAATGGGAGAAAGAAAGTAGATTAACCCGCCAAGAATTGCTATAATTGAGCGTTTAGGAATCTCGTTGTAATCGCCATTAACGTAATCTTTAGCGACAGCAAAAAGCAAAACCATTTTCGCCCAAATACCTTCTAAATCACCTTTATTAGTAACAGCCTTACCTAATGCCTCTTTAATTGTATCGTTTGCTTTCTTTTTATCCTTTAGAATAACCGTAGCTTTACTTTCCGATTTTTTGAAGAAATCTAATATTTTTTGCCTGTTCAGTGCCATAATCCATCTTGTAAAAACGCTTAAAAAGAGAATAAATATTCAATCTAACGAGATTTTATCATCTCCAAAATATCATCCACGTACTTACGTTCGTTAGCAAGCCGAGGAACCTTATGTTGTCCGCCTAATTTATCTTTTGCTTTTAGCCAGTTATAAAAAGTATTTGCCGGTGCATTATGAACTTTTGGCCTACATAAAGCCATGTCTTTGAAACGCTTCGCATCATAATCAGAATTTACCTCGCGTAAGGTTTTATCCATAACATCGATAAATTTCTCAAAATCGTTCGGCTGTTTATCAAATTCGATAATCCACTCATGACCACCAGCTTTTTCGCCTTTAAAATAAATTGGCCCGGCAGTGTAATCTTTAATTTCGGCACCAGTTTCGGCACAGGCTTTTGTTAGCGCTTGTTCTGCATTATCGATAATTACCTCTTCTCCAAATGCATTTATAAAATGTTTTGTCCGCCCGGTAATCTTTATTCTGTAGGGCTCTAAGGAAGTAAATTGAATGGTATCGCCAATCATGTAACGCCACAAACCACCATTTGTTGAAATTACAATTGCATAGTTTTTATTCAATTCTACCTCACCCAACAATAACGCCTTCGGATTTTCATCTCCAATGTTTTCCATCGGAACAAACTCGTAGAAAATACCATAATCGAGCATTAAAAGCATTTCTTCTGAATTATCTTGATCTTGGATGCCAAAAAAACCTTCTGATGCATTGTAGGTTTCAAGATAATACATCTCACTTGATGGAATGAGCTGTTTAAATTGTTCCCGATAGGGGCCAAAATTTACCGCACCATGAACATACAATTCTAAGTTTGGCCATACCTCCAGTAAATTTTTCTTACCAGTGAGTTCTAAAACCTTTTTGGCTAAAACAATTGTCCATGTTGGCACTCCCGAGATACTCGTAACATTTTCCTGAATGGTAGCCTCAGCCATTCTATCCATCTTAATTTCATAATTATCCATTAATGCGATAGACATATCTGGAGTACGATAAAATTCTGCCCAAATTGGTAAATTTTTAATCAGCACCGCTGATAAATCGCCATAAAAGCAATCTTCATTTAGCTGATTAACCTGATGACTACCTCCTAAAACCAGTCCCTTTCCGGTAAACATCTGGTTATCTGGGCGGTTATTACAATAGATAGAAAGCATATCCTTACCGCCCTTAAAATGGCATTCTTCTAAAGATTCTTCAGAAACAGGAATAAATTTACTTCTATCACTAGTTGTTCCCGATGATTTTGCAAACCATTTTATATCCGATGGCCACAATATATTTTGTTCGCCATTAAGCATTCGCTCGATATATGGTTTTAGCGTATCGTAATTTTGGATAGGAACACGTTCCTGGTATTGATATGTGGTTAAAATCGTTTTGTAGTCGTATTTTTTTCCCCACTCGGTATTTTCAGCACTATCTATTAAAGTATGAAACCACTCCTGCTGAACATCATGAGGATATTTCATAAAAAGCTCGATTTGATGAATCCGCTTCTTCATTAACCAGGTGAAAATTGAATTTACAAATGCCATTCGCTTTTATTAAACATCAAAATTCTTGCGCTTCAAAACAAAGTTCGAACCTAAATAAACTTTTCTCACCATTTCGTTTTCTGCTAAAACCTCTGGAACACCTTGCTCTAAAATTTTTCCTTCGAAAAGTAAATAAGCTCTATCCGTAATAGAAAGTGTTTCCTGCACATTATGGTCGGTTATTAAAATACCAATATTTTTATGCTTAAGCTTGGCCACAATACTCTGAATTTCTTCAACAGCAATTGGATCAACACCTGCAAATGGCTCATCCAAAAGGATAAAATTAGGGTTTGCAGCCAAAGCTCTTGCAATTTCTGTACGTCTTCGTTCCCCTCCTGATAATAAATCACCACGATTTTTACGAACCTTGTGTAAACTGAACTCATTAATTAGTTCTTCGAGTTTATCTTTCTGCTCTGCCTTAGTCATATTACTCATTTCCAAAATAGAAAGAATATTATCTTCTACAGTAAGTTTTCTAAATACAGATGCTTCTTGAGCCAGATAACCAATTCCCTTTTGAGCACGGCGATACATTGCATCTTCAGTAATATCTTCATCCTCTAAAAAAATTCGTCCCTGATTTGGTTTAATTAAACCAACAATCATGTAAAATGAGGTTGTTTTACCAGCACCGTTTGGCCCCAATAAACCAACAATTTCACCTTGGCTTACATTAAAAGAAACATCGTTAACAACGGTTCGTTGCTTATATTTTTTAACCAGATTTTCGGCTCTTAATATCATTCTCTATATTTATTGATAAGGAATCAGGAGCAAGGATTAAAGATCGGTTTCCTAATCATTGCTATTGGTTCTTTTATCCTTATTCTTTTACCTTTATTCCTTTAATATTTAATTGGAGGCGTTTTTTATCTCGCCACACATTTTCTTCGATTGTATAACAAACAGAAAATGGAACTTTTGGTTGTAAAAGTTTTTCAAATTCTGCTAACCCAAATCCAATGCCTTCAAAAATACTCGAATTTTGTTGTTTTAAATTAATTTTTAAATGATTTGCGCCAACTACCATCGCATGCTGAGCTAAATAAACATTATGCGTAACGAAAATCGGCGCCATATTTTCTGGCCCGAATGGGCCCATTTGTGCCAAAACGCGATAAAATTTGCCATCAATTTGAGCCAGTTCAATTTCTGCATCAATCCGAATCATTGGCGTTAAAAGTTCTTCAGTAATACTTGCAGAAACAATTTCTTCAAATTTATCAGCAAAGGCCTCAACATTATCTTCTTGCATGGTTAAGCCTGCGGCAAATTTATGCCCGCCATATTGATCTAATAAATCTGCACAACCGCTTAAGGCTTCATACAAATCAAAGCCGACAACCGAGCGACAAGAACCTGCAACGTGTCCATTAGATTTTGTAAGTACAATTGTTGGGCGGTAATATTTTTCTGTTAAACGTGATGCAACAATTCCAATTACACCTTTATGCCAGTTTTCATTGAATACAACAGTAGTTTTTTTGTTTATTAAAACTTCACTATCGCCTATTAAAGCTAAAGCTTCACGAGTAATATCCTGGTCGTAAGTTTTACGCTCGGTATTTTTAAGGTTAATGAGTTCGCTTTGTTCTAAAGAATTGCCATCGACCTGGCAAAGAAGCATAGCAACCGCGTGTTTTGCATGGTCTATTCTTCCAGCAGCATTAATCCGCGGACCTAAAGTAAAAACAACATCGGTGATGGTATAATTTTCGGTTTTGCCCGAAACTTCCATTAAAGCTCTCAAGCCTTCGCAAGGATTGGTATTCAGCTTTTTAATACCGTAATAAGCTAAAATTCTATTTTCGCCAACCACAGGAACAATATCTGCAGCAATGGAAACCATTACCAAATCTAAATATTGAAGATAAGTTTCTTTAGGTAAATTATGTTTTTGAGCATAAGCCTGAGCCAGTTTAAAACCAATTCCACAACCGGCCAATTCTTTAAAAGGATATTCACAATCCGAACGTTTTGGATCTAAAACGGCAACAGCTTTTGGAAGTTCATCTCCTGGCAAATGATGGTCGCAGATAATAAAATCGATTCCAAAACCATTTGCATAATCGATTTTATCAATAGATTTTATACCACAATCGAGTGCAATAATAAGTGAAAAGCCGTTCCCGTTGGCATAGTCTATTCCTGTAGTCGAAATACCATAGCCTTCTAAATATCTATCTGGAATATAATATTCTATATTTTTTGTGAGTTGAGAAAAGAAACTAAAAGCTAAAGCAACCGATGTTGTTCCATCAACATCGTAATCGCCATAAATCATAATTTTTTCGTTATTGGCTAAAGCTTTTTCAATTCTCTCGATGGCCAAATCCATATCCTTCATTAAAAAAGGATTATGAAGATGGTTTAAATCTGGTCTGAAAAAATCTTTCGCTGAATCGAAATCGCAAATATTTCTTTGTACTAATATTTGAGCCAGCGATTTATCTATATTAAGTTGTTCTGCTATTGTTGTTATGGTATCATCATTACAATTTGATGATTGCACCCATCTTTTTTCCATTTATTTTATCTCCGAACAGTAAATATACATTTTAATTGGATATAGATACAACCTTGCCATGTGTGAACTATATCACTACCTTTTACTCAAAACTTTAATTTTCTTAGGGAAGAATTAAAACATTCGCCAGACTTTTCGAAAAACGAATAAACAAATAGATTGTTAACTTTGCATTGTAAATTAAATCTTCACATTTTGCAAGTTCATACCCTATTCGAAGGCACCTACTCGGTTGATGCATCAAAGAAATTCGTTCCTTTCGATTCTGCCATTCACAGTTTTAAAGATAGACCAGCATCACTATTCATCAACGTTCAGCCATTTTTGGTCGAACTTAAAAACGACTTAGTCCTTTTTGATACAGGATTAGGTTTTAGTGATGAGCATGGCGAATTGATTTTACATAAAAACATTCGCAACGCAGGTTTCGACCCAACCGATGTAACTAAAGTTTTAATGTCGCATTTACATTACGACCATTCTGGTGGAATGATTCACAAGCTTGGCGACAAAACAGAATTGAGTTTTCCTGATGCTGAATATGTAATTAATCGTGGAGAGTGGGAAACCGCTTTTAGCAGTACATCTTCATCATACCATACCGATATTTTCGAATTTATTCAGCGTAATGCGCAACTGAAATTTGTTGAAGGTGATGGAAATTTAAATGAAACAATAGCCTTTGAATTTACTGGTGCGCATTGCCCAAACCATCAGGTTTTTCTGCTAACAGAAGACAAACAAAAAGTATTTTTTGGTGGCGATGTTTTACCCGAACCAGGTGAATTAATAAAAAACTTTATTGCGAAATACGATTTTGATGGCCGCAAAGCGATGGAGTTACGTAAGGAGTTTGGCAAAAGAGCCGCAGCAGAAAACTGGGAATGCTTATTTTACCACAGCAAAGACCAAGCGACAGGTTTTGTTGAGGAAGTTGAAGGCGGATTTAGAATTAGATAGGTAAAAGGCAAAAGACCAAAGCTTAAAGGCCAAAGGCGGAAGGTTTGAAGGTGGAAGGTGTAAAGGCAAAAGACCAAAGCAGTAAAATCGTATTTTAATTTCGTTACCGTCTAGCTTTAGCTGACTGAAATATATAAAGCGCTAAGGGGTAGACAAATTTTCAATCTGTGTTTGTTGCAGTTTTGTAGGTTCCTAAACCCGAACGTAGCGGTATCCTTTTAGCTTTGGTTTTTATGAGGGTAAGGAATGAGTGGCTAAAAGATTTAGTGGAGTGCGGGAAAGCCCTTCGATAGTTACACTGCAACTGCTTTCCAAAATCATTAAAATTTAAATTTATAGCCATATCAGGAATGTAAGCTTATATGAAGCTTAAATTTCTTACATGGTAAAAAATCACTATAATAAAAAAGGTCCCGATTTTCATCGAGACCTTTAACATTTTTCCGAGACCTGGAAAATTATTTTTTAGCTACTAATTTAACAGCTAATTCAAACTCATCGTTAATTGCTTTGTCACCAATGCTATCGAAAAATGATTTTGAACCATATTTGATATCATATTTAGTTCTATCAACTACGATTTTACCAGCTAAAGCAGATACGGTACCATCAGCATTTACAGTAACAGTTGCAGGGAAACTTAATGGCTTAGTAATACCTTTAATAGTTAAGTTACCAGAAACAGTTGTACCAGCAACTTTAGTAATTACGAAAGTCGCAGTTGGAAATTTAGCTACGCCAAAGAAATCATCAGCTTTTAAATGGCCTTCTAATTTAGCGCTACCATCAGCATCTTTAAGAGAGTTCATATCGATAGTGAAAGTACCACCAGTTACTTTTTTACCATCAACATTTAATGTACCTGATTGTAAAGCAATAGTTCCGTTATGAGAACCTGTTACTTTTTTACCAACCCAAGTAATAGTAGATTTTGCTACGTCTACAGTGTAAGCAACTGGCTTAATAGTAGTAAAAGCTGATAATGACACAACAGCTACTAATAAAAAGATTGAAGAGATTTTTAATTTCATTTTCTGGTTTTTTATAATTTGATACAAAGATATGTTAACGTTCGGCATTCTGTTATTGACCTATGTTAAGTTTTTCAAAAATAATCTATTTATTTAAAATCATTCTATTGACTGTGATATTATACAAAAGGTTTAATTTGAATAGAAATAATCAGAAAAGCATATCACTAATCAGATTTAAGGTAGTCGGGCTTTACATTAAATCTTTTTGGTATTGTAATGCTAATAAGCCTGTCGAAGTACCTACAACAAAAAGGATATCATTTCAATCCCGTTTAGGCCGGAAAATTCTGTAATACTATTTGAAGGTCGCCAAAACCCACAGCCTAAATAAAAAATTTGACTATCGACCTTTTCATCTTCTTTATATATTTGAACATCAATTATCATTCATTTCAAAAAATCACAATGCTTAATAAATTTGCAATCGAACCAGCCAATAAAGAAACTTCAAAAACTATAATTGATGGAATTAACGATTATAATCTAAGCCAAGTAGCTGCTTTAAGTGAAATATGGACAGCATTAGATTTTATAATAAAGAATAACAATGGTGTTGAAATTGGAGGAATATTAGCTGGAATTGGTTATTGGAATGGACTTGAAATAAAAATCCTCTGGGTTAAAGAAGATTATCGTAAAACAGGTATTGGAACAAAACTATTAAAACACGTAGAGAATCTTGCCATAAAAAAAGGAGCAACAATTTCGATGCTCGATACATTCGATTTTCAAGCTCAAGAATTTTATCTTAAAAATGGCTATGAGCCCATTGGAGAGATAAATAATTTCCCTGTAGGTCACAAACGAATTTATTTATCTAAAAAACTAATAAAATGAAACACAACGCAAAATCAATAAGACCATTTATTGGCGCAAAAGACTTTGAAATTTCGAGAAGTTTTTACAGCGACTTAGGCTTCGAAGAAACTACTTTAGGCGATCAAATGTCAGTTTTTAAAAGTGGTAATATGGCCTTTTATTTGCAGAACGCCTACGTAAAAGATTGGATCGAAAACACCATGATTTTTATGGAAGTTGATGATGTAAATCGCTTTTACAATGAACTTGCAGCTTTAGATTTACCAGCTAAATATAATGTTAAACTAAGCCCAATCAGACACGAAGATTGGGGAAGCGAATGTTTCTTACACGACCCGGCTGGGAATTTGTGGCATTTTGGAACGTTTAAATAGCGATACACCGGTAAGTTTTTAAATGGCGAAACACTGTTTATTTTATAAAATTCAATACGTATAACTTTGCGCTAATAAAAATTAACCATTTAAGAAATGTAAGAACATTTGAGCTTACATTTTTTTAAATGTCTTCTATTGTTAAAATACGTAGATGATAGGAAAAGTTTACTCAACTTTTCTTGACAGCATCTGCAGCCAACGAAACATATTATTCGTTCCTGAGAATAACAGGTTTTTTTAAAAGATTGAAGCTTTTTATTTCCAAAAAATAAAAATCTAACGCTGTCATTTCTACTGTAGCGCAGCGAAATGACGGCTTTTTTAAAACCTAAAACTTAACCGAATTCAATTTCTTATCAACCAACAAACCATCAACAGCTTTAAGCTCGAACTTAATATTTCGTTTGGTTTTCAGTTTTATGATAAACAATTGTTGCGTTCCGTTTAGGGTTTCCCTTTCGCCAATGTTAACAAAAGTAGGATAAAGCACCTTAGTACCATCGGTGTGTAACCTATCGTTCGTTAGGTTTTCCATTGCCTTGGTGCCGATGGTTTTTATACTTTCAAATTCGTAATCTTGCGAGTTATACGGCAAGGCAAAACCCAAAGCATTAACCGAACGTAAATTATTTCCTTTCACGATAATTTCTACTGTTTCGCCTTTGTTGTATGCCTTTTTCGAAGCTGTAATTTCAATTTTACCCGAAACGTTATCGGCCTTTTTATTTTCTACGCCACCATCTAATTGAGTAGCTACTAGCGAAATATCGTAAGCATCAATCATGTTATTTTTGTTGATATCGCCATTGCTGATGTAGCCCTCAAAATCGGCATCACCTTTTTTCAAACCAGTATAATTTGTGTATGATGTTAAATCATTTTTATCAATTAAACGGTCGTTATTGATATCGCCAGGCAGGTAACCTTCGGTACCAGGCACTTTAAAAACGTACAATTCTCTACCCGAACCGAAACCACCAATGGCATCCGTTATCACAAATTTAATATACCTCGCATTAGGTTGATCGGCAAAGGCAAAGGTTTTAACATCGCCATTGCTCTTCCATTCAAAAGTTCCGGCAGTTGTCCAGGTTTCTTTATTGCTGCTGTAGTAAACGGTACCTTTTAACAAAAGGCCATTACCTCTACCCGAGCGTGGCACGTAACTAAATTTCTCTAATTGATTTACCGATTTCAAATCCAGCACCAAATCGAAAGGAACTGCTTTTGCTCCCCATGCGGTATGCCACATGTTACTTTCATCAAAATCGAAAAGATTTTCAATTCCCTCGCCACCTTGGTTTTTGGCTGTTGTTTCGCCAACAATACCTTTAATGGCAAATTGTAACGGGTTAGGTTTTGTTTTTGCAGAAAACGATTCCCAACTCGAATTTCCATCTTTATTTACAGCACGTATTTTAAAAGCATAATCAGTTTCCGGATTTAAACCCTCGAAAAGAAGTGTGGTATCTTTAATGGTGCTGTAAGTCATGTTTTCAAAAGCAATTTCATAAAAATCGGCATTATCTATTTTACTCCAACTTGGTTTTAAACTAAAGGCATAGCTATTTTTAGGGCTCACATTCGCTTGCTGTGGCGCAGACAAAGCACCCGTTTTTACGATTTGTTTATCTAAGGGGTTAAAAACAAAACCCTCGATTTCTACCGAAATTTCGTTCAATGTAATATCTGTTGCAGCCAACTTAACCCACAACTGCGGGTTTTTAATCATTGCCACTTTTTCGAAATCGCTACCTTTTGTAGCAAATTGATTTAGATTAGGAGCAGCATTATAAAAATAAACATTGTCTGATTTTGAGAAATCAGCTAACGAATTGACCTCATTAAGTTTAACTCTTTGCTTTCCAACTTTAGCAACAATAGATTTAGGTTTTTCGGTTACATTTATTCTTAATTCTGTTGCTTTTTCTTTTACGAAACCTTCAAAATCGCCTTGCGTAGTTTTTATAGTTAATACTACTTTTTTGTTTTCAACTTCGCTTTCTATTAAAGTAGAAGCACCTTTCCCTAACTTATAAGCTT
The DNA here is from genome assembly GCF_042650905.1 of Pedobacter jamesrossensis. Taxonomy (NCBI): domain Bacteria; kingdom Pseudomonadati; phylum Bacteroidota; class Sphingobacteriia; order Sphingobacteriales; family Sphingobacteriaceae; genus Pedobacter; species Pedobacter jamesrossensis. Next base: position 38,164 of record NZ_JBHSBY010000145.1, read on the forward strand.
CCGTTTTACCATCATCGTCATATTCGGTAAAAGCAGTTTTTCCTGCCGGATAAAGTTCGTAGCGGCGTAATTTGTTATTGATTTCGGATACGTTATTATTCGGATTTGCCATTGGAATAATCGCTCCGTTTTTAACAAAAACAGGCAGTTTCCAAACTGGAGCATCGAAGTTATTGATGATTCTGTTACCCTCGTATTTTTCACCCGTGAAATAGTCAATCCAAATTCCATCTGGCAAATATATCCCATCACGAATGTCGTTTCCTTTTTCATCGGCCTTGGTGGCTTGATAAATGGGTGCCACTAAGAACGACGGCCCGTATAAAAACTGGTACTGTGTAGCTTTACCTTGTGTGTAGGCATTTGGATATGATAAAAACATTGCTCTTATCATTGGCAAACCATTTATTGCTTGCTTTGCGATGCTGTAAGTATAAGGCATCAGTTCTGATTTCAGTTTTAAATACGTACGGTTAATCGAAGTTGTAGATTTGCCTAAAGCATGCGGATATTTTTCGTTCGAACCCCAACCATCCATATTTAACTGCATTGGCGTAAAGGTTTTCCATTGAAAATCTCTAACATTAACCGCTAGATTTTTGCCGCCAAAAATACCATCCATATCAGAAGTAATATTGGGTTGACCTGATAAACCTGAACCAATATAAGTTGGAATATGGAAACGGATATATTCCCAAACACCACCGGTTTGGTCGCCACTCCAAATGGTTGCATAACGCTGCGTTCCTGCCCAACCATCTAACGAAATAATAAATGGTCTGCTATTTTTGCCATAATCGGGCATTATTTTACCAACATCGGCCACGCCATTTAAGCCAAAAGAATAACCTGCACCAACCCAAGCCACATCGGTTTTAAGCACTCGCACGCCTGCATCTTTTACTTCTTTAATAATATCTCTTTGCAAAAGCGGACTTACCTCTGGTTTTGGATGCAAATCAGACTGTGTCCATAAACCGATTTCTACGCCATTTTTTCTGGCGTAATCGCCGAAATCTTTAAGATTTTTGATGTTCCCATCCAAGTTTCCGGTTTGGCCGTAACCAGCGCCATAACCATCATTTGGCAAAATCCAACCCAAAGGCATATCATGTGTTTTATATCTGTCGATAACAGCACGGGCAGAGAACTGATAATTATTCTTTTCTCCGTTTAGCGATTCTTTTACTCCGCCATTATCTTTCTGGCTTTCCTTATATTTTTTTCCGTCTTCGAAAAGAATTCCTGTAGAATCTGCTTTCCAAAAATCGCGGTTGTAGGCGTTTAAGTGACCTTGATAAAAGCCAAATTTCGGCAACAAAACAGGGTTACCGATAAGCTGATAAAAATCGTTCAGCAATGGAACGGCACCATCGTTAACCATTACAAATAAATCGAGGTAATTGGTTTCATGGCTCAATTTTACAATGCCTTTTTCTTTGGCGCCGAAATCATACTTCCCCTTTTTAAAAGTATAAAACATCACTCCATAACCACCAGTTGACCAATAATATGGGTTTGGTGAGGCTACACCTCCATCTGTCCAGCTGTTTTGATTTTCGATGGCGATAGCTTTTCCCTTATGCGAAAAACGCCCATTTTGAACGCCACCACCATAAAAATATTCCTCTGGATTTTCTTTTAAGGTTAAAACCACTGCATTTTTTTCAAATTCAATTGGTTTTAATAATTCTAAAACGTTTGCCTTAGTTTTTTGATTGGTGACTTTCAGTAAAGCTGTATTTTTATCCATTACCACGTTAACCTGGCTGGTTGCAATCGAAATTTGATTGTTAGCATCGGTAAACGAAAGATTTTGAATGGCTTTTCTTGGATTATCGACCAAAATTTTCGCAGCGGGTTTTGCTATTGGGTCGCGGAGAATACCGCCTGCATTATCTTGAAATAAACGAAAAATATTGTCACCATAAAAATCGAAAATTAGTTTTTCATTGTTGGCGTATAAAACTTCAATTGTAGTCGAATTTATTTTTTTCGCACTCACAATTTTAACCGTTTCTTTATCTTTTTGCTGGTTTTGAGCGTTGGTGTACGACACAAAAAAAACAAAGAAAATGAAAAGTAGCGACTTTTGTTTTTGTTGAAGTTTTAAAAATAAATTCATCATTATTTTTGTTTTGGTTGATGTTAGTTAAATTTAAAAAGCGTTCTGTTATATTAAAAATGAAGTTTTTAATTACCTATTTGGCTTTTGATAAAATTACTAAAAGCACCTGCAATAAAGCTTGGTAAAGAGAATGATACGAAAACGTTTGCGTAACGCACGGAATTTTGGAAGTTTTTAGCGAATAAACGTTGTTGATAAACCCGACAGTAACGGAAATAATTTAAAATTGCAGCAACTCTGAATATTGAAATGAATGGCGGGACTGTAACTCCGTATTAAAAAACTGACATTCATTCCTAAAAAAAAATCTGCAAGCTTTATGAAAATGAATTCAAAAACTTGCAGACGATTTGTTCGTGAGGACACGAACCAAGGCGTTTAGATGATTTATCTAAATAGATTGCTTCGTAGTGCCCCCTCGCAATGACGGAACTGGTAATGGCTATGGAAAGGAAAATCTTAAACCCTCTACCTTTCTACCCTTAAACTTTTAAGGTACTATTTCTTCTAAATAACTCTCAACTGGCGGACAAGCACAAATTAACGACCTATCGCCATGGCTATCGTTAACACGACCAACTGATGGCCAGAATTTACGCTCTAACACATAAGGAAGTGGAAACGCAGCTGTCTGACGGCTATAAGCATGATCCCATTCGTTCGCGGTAATTACCGAAACCGTGTGAGGTGCATTTTTCAACGGATTATCAACTTTATCTAAAATACCATTTTCTACTTCAGTAATTTCGTTTTTAATGGCGATTAAGGCATCACAAAAACGGTCTAACTCGTGTTTAGGCTCAGATTCTGTAGGCTCAACCATTAAAGTACCCGCAACCGGGAATGAAACCGTTGGTGCGTGGAAACCATAATCCATTAAACGCTTCGCGATATCAGTAACTTCGATTCCGAAAGCTTTGAACGAGCGGCAATCTAAAATCATCTCGTGTGCACAACGACCCTGAGCACCTGAATAAAGCACTGGGTAATGTTGCTCTAAACGAGCTTTCATATAGTTAGCGTTTAAAATTGCGTATTTGGTTGCGTTGGTTAATCCATCGGCACCCATCATGGCAATATATGCGTGAGAAATAATTAAAATTGATGCTGAACCCCAAGGCGCAGAAGAAACCGCAGAAATAGATTTTCCTTTATCGATATCAACCACCGCATGACCAGGAAGATATGGAACCAAATGTTTTGCAACACCGATTGGGCCCATACCAGGACCACCACCACCGTGAGGAATACAGAACGTTTTGTGTAAGTTTAAGTGGCAAACATCGGCACCAATATTAGCCGGACTTGTTAAACCAACCTGAGCATTCATATTTGCTCCATCCATGTAAACTTGTCCACCGTTGGCGTGAATAGTTTCGCAAATTTCGATAATACTTTCTTCGAATACACCATGAGTTGACGGATAAGTTACCATCAAACAAGATAAATTTTCTTTATGTAGTTCTGCCTTTGCTTTTAAATCTTCAACATCGATGTTACCATTTTCTAAAGATTTAACAACAACAATCTTCATATCGGCCATTGCTGCAGAAGCAGGGTTTGTACCGTGAGCCGATGCAGGAATTAACGCTACGTTACGGTGGAAATCGCCTCTATCCTGGTGATATGCACGGATAACCATTAAACCAGCATATTCGCCTTGAGCACCAGCGTTTGGTTGTAAACTCATGGCGGCAAAGCCTGTAATTTCGCTTAACCACTTATCCAATTCGTTAAAAACCGAATAGTAACCTAACACTTGGTCGGCTGGAGCGAATGGGTGAACGCGACCAAAGTGAGACCAGGTAACTGGAATCATTTCTGCCGTTGCATTTAATTTCATTGTACAGCTACCCAAAGCAATCATCGAGTGGCAAAGCGATAAATCTTTTGCTTCTAACGATTTGATGTAACGCAACATTTCGTGTTCTGAATGGTGCGAGTTAAAAATTGGGTGTGTTAAATATGCTGAAGTACGTTGTAATTCTGCTGGAATAACCGTTTTTACATTTTCTACAACTTCAACCTGGTCTGCAGCAACGGCTTTAACTTTAGCGAAAATTTTTGCGATTAGCGTAATATCTTCGAAAGTGGTAGTTTCATCAATTGAAATTGTTGCAACGTTACCAACGTAGTTTAAATTGATTTCGTTATCTAAACAACCTGAGTGAATACCACCTTTTAAATCACCTAAATCGAAACGAATGGTATCGAAATATGCTGAATTTAATTGCTCGTAACCTAAAGCTTTAAGTGTAGATGCCAAACTAATCGCCAAACCGTGAGTACGTTCTGCAATAGCTTTCAAACCTTTTGGACCATGATAAGCTGCATAAAAACCAGCCATAATAGCCAATAATGCTTGTGCAGTACAAATGTTTGATGTTGCTTTATCTCTACGGATGTGCTGTTCGCGGGTTTGCAAAGCCATGCGTAAAGCGTAATCGCCATGGCTATCAATGGTTACACCGATAATACGACCTGGTATTGAGCGCTTATACTCGTCTTTAGTGGCAAAAAATGCAGCGTGAGGGCCACCAAAACCCATCGGAATACCGAAACGTTGTGTTGTACCTACAACGATATCAGCTCCCCATTCGCCTGGAGGCGTTAACAAGGTTAAGCTTAAGATATCTGCAGCAACTGTTAATTTAATATTTTGATTGTGTAATTCTGATGCAAAGTTTTTATAATCGAAAACTTCGCCATTACCAGCAGGATATTGAACAATTGCACCAAAGAAATCTTCTGTTGCAACAAAATCCAAATGATTGCCAATAACCAATTCAATTCCATAAGGATTTGCACGGGTTTTTAAAATATCTATCGTTTGAGCAAAAACCAGTTCCGAAACAAAGTATTTTTTCGCAGCTTGATTTTTACGTGTACTGTATTGCATAAACATCGCCTCAGCCGCAGCTGTACCTTCATCTAAAAGTGATGCATTGGCAATTTCCATCCCGGTTAAATCGATAACCATGGTTTGGAAATTTAACAAAGCCTGTAAACGACCTTGCGCAATTTCTGCTTGATACGGTGTATATTGTGTGTACCATCCTGGGTTTTCGAACACGTTACGCAAAATTACTCCAGGCGTAATGGTATCGTAATAACCCTGACCAATAAAGCTTTTAAAAACTTTATTCAACAATGAAGTTTGTTTTAAAGCACCAAGATATTCAGTTTCTGATTTCGCTGCTGGCAAATTTAAAGGTTGTTTTAACCTAATTGCTGCGGGAACGGTTTGTTCAATCAGCTCATCAATAGAATTTACGCCAACAGCTTCCAACATTTCGGCTGTATCTGCCTCATTTGGTGCAATATGACGGTTTTGAAAATCTTCCTTGTAATGGATATTTAAGCTCATGCGGATGTGAATAATAAATTTGCTGCAAAGGTAGGGAATTTGAAGCTGTATTTTACTAAATGCCAGTGTAAAAAAGGTGTCTTATTTACATCGAAAACGCGACTAAATAGATGGATTTTATAATGGAACAGAAGGCAAATGTTTGACAGATTTTTTTTAATTTGAAAAGCAGGGGCTATGCCATTATTAAAGTTTTTTAAACTGCTATGGGTTTGGAAAGCCAAAGAAACTGCAACGAAAAAAACCTTTACGTTTTTAGTAGCTTTGGAAAATATTAATTACACGATTTGCCTATTTATGTCGAAGCCTAAAAATAATGTTGCTCTGTTAGTTCATGCCTGCGATCGCTATGAATTTCTTTACAGGGGTTTCGATTCTTTCTTTTCCAAAAACTGGGATTTTACTGTTCCTTGCAATTATTATTTTGCTACCGAAGTTAAGGATGCAGAACTAAATGGCTTTACAAATATTAAATCTGGTAAGGGCGAATGGGCAGACAGGCTTGCAACATTACTAAGAGGTATTGATGAAGACTATGTTCTCTATTTTCAGGAAGACATGTGGTTGAGCAAACCAGTAAACCCAACTTTTTTAAGCCAATTATTTGATTTTGCAAAGCAAAATAATTGTCAGCAAATAAAACTTCATAGTTCTGATGTTTATAAAACTAAACAAACTGACACCTTTATCGAGGGTTTTAATATTGCTGAAATTGATAACAAAGCTTCACAATTTTTAATGTCGCATCAGGTTACGCTTTGGAAAAAAGATTTTTTATTGGCTCAACTCTATAAAAAAGAACATCCGTGGCGCAATGAAAGAAAAGGAACCAAACGTTTAAAAAAGTTAAATCCTTTGATACAACATGTAGATTACTTTTCAGAAAATGGGTCTGCGGAGCTTAATTCAAACAAAAAACCAAATAAGCGTAGCGAATACTTTGCTGTTTCATTTAACAGTACACTAAACTATAATTCAGTTCGTTTTATCGAAGAATTAAAATCTGGCAACAAAGCTGAAAAGAATTACGCAAAAGAATTGCAAAACCATTATGATAATGATTTAACACATGATGGAAAACCCAAACCTAAAAAAGTAGATTTATTTAAGAAGTTTAAAACCTGGTTCCTGCAAAGGAAAGGTTAATTTAAATAATTAAGTCAAATCCTTTTAGCATAAAACTTAATTCTGCACTTTCCAGCCCTCATCTTTACTCAACTTAAGTTTATACGTTTTGGTAATAAAGTTGCTGTTTTCACCAGCATCTTTATCAAATGGAGCAAAATCGGTATTTACTTTTTTTAGCGACACGGTAACTTTAGCCGTACTCGAATTTACCTGAGAAAAATCAACTGGTTTTTCATCAGAAAGAACATATTGAACAACTTTAACCGTTGCTTTATCATTGTCTTGTTTTAAAACTAAAGGACTCGCTTGCTCGGTCAAGGTAATCTGATAAACGAAACTACTATCGCTTGATAAGAATTTCTTATTTGCTTCCTTTAGAGTTAGAGAAACAAGACCCTTTCCTGCCAATGCCTTATATTTTACTAAATCAGCTTTATCACTTTTGCTGCTAAATTTAATTTCACCAAATTTAAAATGCGTAGTCTTATACTCAGGATTGGCTTTCAAATAATCAATAATAACCGAACCTGCTTCTTCCTGATTAATAGTAGTTTTGGTTTTACATCCGGCAAAGCCGATAACAATAACTGATAGAATATAGATAGTAAATTTTTTCATGTTTGATAATTTATGCTTTTTAAAGGTATTTATTTTTTTTATAAGTCGGAGGTTAGAAGTCTGAAAGTTTTTCGCAATATAAAACCATTTACCTCAAACCTTTTACCCTTCACCTTTCTTCAAATACTTCAAATTAGGCAAAACCATTGCCGACAAAATTACAGCTACACCAACCCAGCGCAAGAATGAAACTTGCTCGTTTAAAACAAAACCAGCCATCATTACCGCAACGGGTAATTCGGCAGCGCTTAAAATCGAACTTAATGCAGTACCAATTTTCGGCACACCTTCGGCATAAAATAATGGCGGAATTACCGTTCCGAAAACGGCAATAATCAATCCCCATTTTAATAAAGTTCCGCTGAGTGCACCATTAAATAAAAACACTGGCGGAAAAATCAGGAAGATTAAAATACAGGCTCCGGTTATCATTAGTGCACTTTTCTTTAATGCTGGGTATTCGTTTCCAATTCTCCCGCTTAACATAAGAAAACCAGCGTAAGAGATAGCGGCCGATAAACCGAAACCAATTCCAATTAGGTTTAAACTTTCGATACTAGTTTCAACCATTCCACTAGCCAAAACTGTCCCGCCCAGAACCAACAATATCGCAACGAATTGTAAACTTGAAGGCTTCTTTTTAAAAATTAAAAATTCAAGCAGAATACTCATCCAGATAAATTGCATCAGCAAAATAATGGCAACAGAATTGGGAACGAGCTTAACGCATTGATAGTAAAAAAGACTTACCAATCCGGTACAGGTTCCAGCCAAAACCATTTTCCACCAAGGGGTAATTAATTTAATTTCTTTGGCTTTATATTTTGATGTTTTGCTCTGAAAGAAAAACAAAATCCATAAAATTACAGCTCCGAAAAAAGCTTGAGCACCTGTTACATCGCCTAAAGTATAACCTTCGTGATATGCTAGTTTTACAAATGTAGATAAGATACCAAAACTACAGGCACCAAAAAAGACAAGGAGAATTCCTTTTAACATAATTTTGCTAGTATGGAGTATTTAGTATCATGACATGCCGACAAGGCAAATGCGACATTTGATTGTGCTTTCAGCTTTAGTCTTTCGGCTTTATCCTTTACGCTAATTGTTGTAAATATTTTTGAACAGTTGTTTCTAAACCCAAATAAAGCGCATCGCTAATTAAGGCATGACCAATAGAAACTTCTAATAAACCAGGAATACTTTGAGCAAAATAATGAAGATTGTGCAAATCCAAATCATGACCAGCATTTATCCCTAAACCTAAAGAATTAGCATGATGAGCGGCAGCAATATAACTTACTATTGCTTTCTCTCTATCTGCAAAATAATTATAGGCATAAGCCTCGGTATATAATTCAATTCTATCTGTTCCTGTTTCTGCTGCCCCCTCAACCATTTCTACAAGTGGATCTACGAAAATGGAAACACGAATGCCTTCTTTCTGAAAAACAGCAACCATTTCTTTTAAATAATCTTTATGTTCTATGGTATCCCAACCGTGGTTTGAAGTGATTTGACCTTCGGCATCGGGCACCAAAGTAACCTGTGCAGGTTTGCTAGCTAAAACTAAATCAACAAATTTATCTTCCCGGCAATTGCCTTCAATGTTAAATTCAGTTGCAATAACGGCTTTCAAATCGTAAACATCCTGATAACGAATATGGCGTTCATCAGGGCGAGGATGCACGGTAATTCCTTGCGCACCGAAACGCTCACAATCTAATGCAACCTTAACTAAATCAGGATTATTACCACCTCGACTATTACGAATCGTAGCTATTTTATTGATGTTAACCGATAACTTTGTCATGCTTCAAAGATAAGGCTTTGCCTTTGTTAATAGGAAACCTTAAAGAAATTTGACTTTTTTTTGCTCATATTTGTTCAAATCAAGATGAATTTAAAGGACACAACATTATATAAATTCCTTATCGTTTTACTTGTTCTGACAAGTATTCCTGCATTATTTGGCGGCGTGATGGAACCTGATGGCGCATTGTATGCGTCAATGTCGAAAAACATTATTTTACTTAAAGATTGGTTTAATCTTTATGGTCGCGGAGCAGATTGGTTAGACAAGCCACATTTAACTTTCTGGTTATCTGCAATATCTTTTAAAATATTAGGAGTTTCTGCATTTGCTTATAAATTGCCTAACTTTTTAGCTGGAATGTTAGGTGCATTTTACCTATACAAACTTGCAAAAGATATTTATGACGAAAAAATCGGCTTTATATCTTCAGTTATATTTTTGAGTGCGCTTCACATTATCACGTCTAATTTCGATGTTCGAGCCGAAATTTACATTACAACGTTTACACTTGCTTCTATTTATCATTATTACAAAGCACACGAAGGTTCATTTTGGCACATTGTTGCTGGTTCATTTTTTGCGGCCTGTGCGATATTAATTAAGGGAATTTTCGTGCTGATTCCTGTATTTGCAGGCTTTATAATTTACTGGTTATTTACAAAACAATACAAACAGTTATGGCAAGCAAAATGGTGGATAGCTATTGTACTAATTTTCATTTTCATTACACCAGAACTTTATTCACTTTACACCCAATTTGATTTACATCCAGAAAAAATCGTATTCAACAGAACTGGAGTTTCGGGATTAAAATTTTTCTTTTGGGATAGCCAGTTTGGTCGCTTTTTTAACAACGGACCAATTAAAGGCAAAGGCGATATTTCATTCTTTTTACACACTACACTTTGGGCGTTCTTGCCTTGGTCTATATTATTTTATACAGCGGCAATTAATCTTTTCAAAAAGAAAAACAGAGCCGATTTAGCTCCTGAAAGCATTATGATTTGGGCAAGTGCTGCTGTCACTTTTTTAATCTTCTCTCTTTCTAAATTTCAACTACCTCATTACATTTTAATAGTTTTTCCGCAATTTTCTATTATTACAGCTTTATATTTAAAAAAGTTGGAAGGTAAAGGCTTGAAAATTTTCTTTACTGTACAAAACGGATTATTGATTTTAGTTTTTGCTTTACTTTCTGCATTAAGCCTTTTCTATGGTTTCGAAAACCCATATTTAATTATTGGAATTCTAATTGTGATTATGGCAGCTTCATTCTTATTATTTAAAGGAATAAAAGTCGAAACCATTATCGCCAGAAGTGCATTTACATCTGTCGGATTAATGCTTTTCTTATTTATTTTCTTTTATCCGGCTTTAATGAAATACCAATCTGGCAGTGAGGCTGGCGAATGGCTAAAGAAAAATTATCCTACAGCCAAACCTGCGGTTTTAAATTATATTGATGCTTTCTCTTTTGATTTTTATGCTCCTGGCGAAGTGAAATATCTCTACAGTTATGATGATTTGGATAAAATCAAAAACATACAAAATTTAATTATTTACGTTCCTGAATCAGAATTACCAAAATTACAGGGTGAATACAATGCAGAAGTTTTAAAATCGTTTGAATATTTTCACATCACAAAATTAACAGGTAAATTTTTAAATGCCAAAACACGCAATCAGGTTTTAGAACATTTTTATTTGGTTAAATTGCATTAAGAATGGATTTATTTTTTCGCATTATAAAATTTGGATTAACTGGCTTGCTTGGAATGGCAATAGATTTTGGTGCAACCTGGCTTTTCAAAGAAAAAATAAAAGTGAATAAATACATTGCCAACGCCATCGGTTTTACATTGGCTGTAACCAATAATTATCTAATTAATCGCGTTTGGACTTTCGAGAGTACCAACGTACATTGGGGAACAGAGTTTGGAAAATTCTTGGTGGTAAGTTTAATTGGCTTAGGTTTAAATACTTTTATAATTTACCTTTTTCACCAAAGGAAAAATGGCACAAACTTTTACCTGGCTAAATTCTTTGCAATCGTAATTGTATTTGTATGGAATTTTTTGGCCAATATGATGTTTACTTTTAAGTAACGTTTTTGCCAATAAAATAGAAAACCACAAGCCAAACCAATCCTTTAATCAGGAAGAACAAAAACCCTACTAATCCAACCCGCTTAAACCATAATTTTACATTTTCTTTATTCATGGTGTTGTATGGTAAAGATAAAATATTTGAATTAAATTAGAAAGGTTTTAAATAACGAAACATGAATTTATCTAAAGCACTACGTTCGTCAATTTTACTAGTTTATTTATTTCCAATAAACCTTTTTGCACAAAACTTCGAATCTATCAAACGATATAAGGTAAATTTCGGTGTCGCAACTAAATCTAATGAGAAGCTAATTACGGTGAGGAGTTTCGTAAATAACAATCAGAAGTTTTTGCTGTTGGTTAATCCGCAAACTTTAGATACAAAAATAGATTTAGCCAGTAACTATTCATTAAGCGGTTTAGCTTATGCTAACATATTATCAATTTTTAAAAATTCTGCTTATGTAAAATCTTTACAAGAAGCTGCTGATAAAGATTTACAACTACAAAATGCCGGAATAGACCATTCAATTCCATATGAAAAAGGAATTACTTTAACAATTGACCTTTGTCCGTCGCACAAACCATTAGATAGAGTTATTTTTCAATCTGTTTTTGATGAATTTAAGAAGATAGAGCAGCCTGCTCCTCTGGCAGTTTCTGTTTCTGGTAAATGGATGTTAAAACATTTAGACGATTTGAACTGGTTGAAGAGCTTAGTAGATAAGAAAGAATTAGATATTACATGGATAAACCACTCATACAATCACGAGGTGAACAGCTTGCCATTAGCCGAAAATTTTTTGCTTTCTCCCGGAACCCATTTAGATATTGAAGTTTTAGAAAACGAAAAACTGATGCTTAAATATGGTTTAATACCTTCGGTTTTCTTTCGATTTCCAGGTTTAGTTTCTGATAAAACAATCGTTCAGAAAATTGAAGAATATGGATTAATTCCTATCGGAAGTGATGCTTGGTTGGCTAAAGGACAAAAACCAAACGCAGGTAGTATCGTACTCATTCGCGGCAATGGTAACGAAGAAATTGGCGTGAAAGATTTTATCCAGCTATTGAAGTTGAAGCAAAAAGATGTTACAAATAAACAATGGCTGCTTTTTGATTTAAGGCAGGGCTTGGAAAAAGAGTTTGAGTAGTTTTTTTAACCGCCAAGAATGCAAAGTAAAAGTCGAAGAAACAAGTTAAGTTAGTCGCCAATTTTAAACCATATAAGATATTTAAGAACAAATAAGTAAGGTGCATAAAGCAGCAAGAATATAAGATTAGCTTTGCATTTCTTTGCGATAAACTTTGCGCCCTTTGCGGTTAAATTACTTCTTAGTTGGCAATAATTTTATTTCTTTTGCTTTAAAACGATTATTTACAATTTCTCCGGTAACTTCTGCTTTACTAACTGCATTACAAAAACCGTGTTCACCATGTGCATCGCCAAAATCATCGATGCTTTTTCCATCAACGAAATATGGTTTACCATCAATTTTTACAGCCAGGTCACAATCTTTACCTTTCATTTTAAACTGACATTCGCCACACGCGATTTCTACAGTTTGCTTTGTAATAACTTTTGCCGATGAAGAGTTTTTAGGTGTAGTTTGTGCACTTGCACTAAAGCCAATTATAGTAATCAATAGTACAAAGAATAAGTTTTTCATAGGCCTTTATTTTTTCTATAAATATAGATCTTAAGTAGCAAAAGAGCTACTAAACGACCTTTTTCTAAAAATTATATTACCACATAAGCAATTGAAGAAAACATAAGCTTGAATGTTCATACATGGCAAATAACCACCCCTTTAATGGTGGGAAATAAAAAAGGGATATGCAATTTGCACATCCCTTTCGTATAATTGGTTTTAGTTAACTGATAACTAAATTAGTAACGATACTCGTCAGATTTGAATGGACCTTCTACTGGTACACCGATATAATCAGCCTGGTGTTGGTCTAAAACATCTAATTCTACACCAATTTTAGCCAAGTGTAAACGAGCCACTTTCTCATCTAAATACTTAGGTAAAACGTAAACTTTGTTTTCGTATTTATCTGTGTTCATCCAAAGCTCTAATTGTGCTAAAGTCTGGTTGGTGAAAGAGTTACTCATTACGAAACTTGGGTGACCAGTTGCGCAACCTAAGTTAACCAAACGGCCTTCAGCCAGTAAGATAATATCTTTACCTTCGATAGTATATTTATCTACCTGAGGTTTGATTTCTACTTTAGTTGAACCGTATTTTTCGTTTAACCAAGCAACATCGATTTCGTTATCGAAGTGACCGATGTTACAAACGATAGCTTTATCTTTCATAGCTAAGAAATGCTCGCCACGAACAATATCGCGGTTACCAGTTGTTGTCACAATTATATCTGCTTCTTTAACAGCTGTAGCGAATTTTTTAACTTCATAACCTTCCATTGCAGCTTGTAAAGCACAAATTGGGTCAATTTCAGTAACAATTACACGAACGCCTTGTGAGCTTAATGATTCTGCAGAACCCTTACCAACATCGCCATAACCACAAACAACAGCTACTTTACCAGCCATCATCACATCAGTTGCACGACGAATTGCATCCACTAATGATTCGCGACAGCCGTATTTGTTATCAAATTTAGATTTAGTTACCGAATCGTTAACGTTAATTGCAGGTAAGTGCAAAGTGCCGTTTTTCATACGTTCGTACAAACGGTGAACACCAGTTGTAGTTTCTTCTGATAAACCTTTAATTGCAGCAATTAACTCAGGATATTTATCAAAAACCATGTTGGTTAAATCACCACCATCGTCCAAAATCATATTTAATGGTTCTTGCTCTGGACCGAAATGTAAAGTTTGCTCAATACACCAGTCAAATTCTTCTTCATTTAAGCCTTTCCAAGCGTAAACCTGAATACCAGCAGCAGCAATTGCAGCAGCAGCATGATCTTGAGTTGAGAAAATATTACAAGATGACCAGGTAACTTCAGCGCCTAAAGCCACCAAAGTTTCAATTAAAACAGCCGTTTGGATGGTCATATGCAGACAGCCTGCAATACGAGCACCTTTTAAGGGCTGCGAAGGACCGAATTCTTCACGTAAGCTCATTAAACCTGGCATTTCTGCTTCGGCTAATTCGATTTCTTTACGGCCCCATTCTGCCAGTGAAATGTCCTTAACTTTGTAAGGAACGTAAGTTGTCTCTACTGATGACATAATTTCTTGTTTTTAAATGTAGTGCAAAGTTACCACATAGCTTTGTCAAACCCAAATAATTAAAAGAGCAAGGAGGTTTGTAGATTGTAAAATATATTAGGTTTTAAATTAATTACTGCTGATAAGAAATTAAATCGCAAGTAGGGCAAATTGCAATTTTCTCCTTTTGAGTAAGCGGTGCCTGATTTCGTAACATTAAAGAACTTACAATACTTATTACAAAAATAAAAGCTAACATAACGATTAGCGTTTTTCCGGCTTCATCTGGTTGATTGTTCATAAATCAAATTTAAAACCTATCGTAAAACCATTCTAAGGTAAAATCACCCTTTTTGTAAAGGTAAATGAGCCTTAATTTACGGTGAAATCGCCCTAATAATTTAAAAATTATCAATTAAATAAAAAATTGATTTACAGGTTATTATTTCATAAATTAACGTAACCAAATTAAACTAATATGAAAACTGTAAAACAATTACTTGATACCAAAGAAGTGAGAATAATTTCTGTTACAGAAAACTCCTCTGTTTTAGACGCGCTAAAAGTAATGACCGAAAAAAATATAAGCGCTTTATTGGTGATGGAAAAATCGAAATTGTTAGGGATTTTTACAGAAAGGGATTATGCCAGGAAAATTATCCTACAAGGCAAATCATCAAAAGATACTTTAATTAAAGAGGCCATGACCGCTAATCCTATAAGTATAACTTTATCAGATACAATTGATAAGTGCATGGAAATTATGACAGACAAACATATTCGTCATTTACCTATAGTTGTGGATGCTGAGGTAAGAGGGATGATTTCTATTGGAGATTTAGTGAAATTTATTATCGCCGACCAGAAACAAACTATTTCACAGTTAGAGAGCTACATTAGTGGATAAATCTATTTCATAAAAAAGGGCAATCTTATAATCATTGATTGCCCTTTTCATTATTAAATAATTAACACTTAATTACTTCCATCTCCACTCACCAGCAATGGTTAGTGGTTCTTTTAAATTTTGAGACTCTAAGAACGTTTTTAATTCTTCTTCGTTTTGCACACCCACTGGAATTTTTGGCGTATTTGCTAAAGCATAAGTTAGCATTGCGCTATAACGAACGGTATTTTTTAAACCTTGCTCATCTACCAATTTAAAACCATCGCCATCAGAATGATAGAATGGGCCAGAGTTATTTGGCAATTTACCACCTGCTCCACCGCCAGTTGGAATACCTTCCAACATAAATGGTTGATGATCGCTATGTAAGCCTGCGCCAGCATTGAATAAGTTTTTAAAGCCAGTATCTATTTTTACAATATCTGCACCCCAGGCCGTAAATAATTCTTTCATTTCTGCTCTTGATGTAGAGAAACCTTTCGGGTCATTAGTCATATCATAGTTAAGCATAAATTTAACCTGTCCTAAATTACCAGCTTTTTTAGCTTGTTCTACATAAGCTTTTGAGCCCAATAACCCTTGCTCCTCGCCCATAAACAACACAAACTCTACGGTTCGTTTGGTTTTCAAATTCAGTTTCTTAAAAGTACGAGCCATATCCATAATAGCAAAAGAACCAATACCATTATCTATTGCGCCAGTTGCTAAATCCCAGCTATCTAAATGGCCGCCGACAACAATTTTATCTTTTGGCATTTCCGTTCCTTTAAAAGTTGCAACCACGTTTCTGGCTTTAATTAAACCCGAAAAATTAGTCATCGCAATATGTGCAACTTGTGGCTGCGTTTTTAATTTTTCTTTTAACGCCATTCCGTCTTCCAAACCAATGCAAATTGCAGGAATTGGAATTAGCTTACCTGTAACTGAAGCCGTACCAGTTAATAAAACGCCGTTTTTCACTGTATTGATGATAATTACACCACTTGCACCGTATTTAGTTGCAATTGCTGTTTTTTCAGAACGGTGTAATGATTTTGTTCCTGCTGCAGAACCAGGCAAAACGCCTAAATAAATCAATGCAATTTTACCTTTAAACTTATCAGGATTGGCTTGGTAATCTACTTCTAATCCGTTTCCGGCATCGACAATATCGCCAGTAATATCTGCACTAACGGGAGAATGTGCCAACGTTACAGCCTTCGTCTTTGCAAGGCTATTTTTATCAGCACCAATTTCTACATTAATAGTTTTTCTGTTCCAGCTTTCTACTTCGAAGGGTTGAAACTTAACATCGCAACCATAAGATTTTAATAAATCGAATGCATATTGTTCTGCTTTAGCACCATTGGCAGAACCTGTTAAACGGTGGCCAATAGTTTCAGTTTCGTATTTAAGGGTTTGATATGCTTTTGAATTTTGCTGAACATCAGTATTAATTTTAGTAAATACATCGGCAAATTTATCTTGTGCACTAGCTAAAGATGCAGCAAAAATAATTGCAGCAGAAAAAAGATATTTCATAAAATGATTGGTTTGTTGATTTATCGGATGAAAATACAAAATATTAAGCAACACAATGGGCTGTAACGTTTATTTTGCTTTGCAGGGATTTTGCAACTGAAGCGAAGAATTACAGTTTTGAGTAAATTAAACCTGATAGAAACGGAAATATCCCGATTTTTCTTCGGGAATTGGAGAGAAAAGAGCAGGAATGACAGCTAAAATGAAATACAGCTTCTGCTTTTCAAAAAAATAATGAATTGATAATTTTACCTGCTTAGGCATTGGAGAAAAACTTAGCTAATCTTAAATATTTACATAAAATTATATGTTCTTCAATGTTATATGGTTAAAATACTAAGTATGATGAACTTTCTTTTTTGGAAAAACTAACGACGCCACCACGCTTATAACCAAAATAGCTAAGATAACAATTAGCGAATGTTGTGTGGTGAAGCCCCATTTCTCTAAATAAACATGACCGAGCATTTTTACACCGATAAAAGCTAATAAAACTGCCAAACCAGTTTTTAAATAATGGAATTTGTGAATAATATTTACCAATAAGAAGAACATAGAGCGCAACCCCATAATTGCAAAAATATTAGAGAAGAATACAATATATGGGTCTTTAGTCACCGCAAAAATTGCAGGAATTGAATCGACAGCAAAAAGCAAATCGGTAAATTCTACAATTAAAAGCACCAGAAATAATGGGGTTACGAATGTTTTATGGTCGATTTTTACAAAGAAGTTTTTTCCTTCATACTTTGGATGAATGGCAAATATTTTAGAAGCCCATTTTACGACAAGATGATTCTCTGGGTCTATTTTATCCTCTTCATCTTTACTGAAAAACATTTTAATACCTGTAAATACTAAGAAAGCACCGAAAATATAAAGTATCCAAGCAAACTTTGTAATCAACGCTGCACCAACAAATATGAAAATAAAGCGCATAATAATTGCGCCTAAAATACCCCAAAACAACACGCGGTGATAATATTTCTCTTCTACTGCAAAGGCTGTAAAAATTAAAACAATTACGAAAATATTATCTACTGATAATGCATATTCAATAACATAACCAGTTAAAAATTCCAGACCTAGATTTTGTTTGTAAACAGCCAAACTACCTTCAAAATCATCGGGGATAAGCTTTATATGATGCTGATGCCTAGCTACAATTTCCTTAAGGTGAGCAAAATCTTTAATTCCATGCAATTGATGGCCTTCTGTAAGCAGGATAAAGTAAAACCCAATTGCCATAGCAACCATAATTAAACTCATAATCCCAGCTTGTTTTAAGCTTACAATATGCTCTTTACGACTAAAAAGACCTAAATCCAAAGCCAGTATAAGCACAATAAATAGAAGAAATCCTATGCTGAAAAGTAACTCGTTGCTCATTTATTTTTTACGTTCGGTTGTATATAATACGAGTTGTTCTAAACCTGTTCTTGCCTCGCCGGCTTCAAACTCATGTAAAATATCGAAAGCTTCCTTTTGATATTCCTGCATTTTCTGATTTGCATAATAAACGCCTTCTTTAGCATTCACAAAATCAATAATCTGCTGAATTTTAATTGGGTCGTCCTGATGGTTTTTTACCAAATTAATAATTTGTTTCCGTTCTGCTTTTTCGGCTTTATTTAAAGCATAAATTAAAGGTAAAGTAACTTTTTTTTCCTTTATATCTATACCCAAAGGTTTACCAACATCATCTGTACCAAAATCGAAAGTATCATCTTTAATTTGAAAAGCGATACCAACCTTTTCGCCAAACAATCGCATTTTTTCTATTGTAGCATCATCAGCACCTGCCGAGGCAGCACCAGCTGCACAGCAAGAAGCAATTAAAGAAGCTGTTTTCTGACGGATAACATCGAAGTACAAATCCTCCGAAATATCCATCTTTCTAACCTTTTCAATTTGTAACAATTCGCCTTCGCTCATTTGCTTAACCGCTTCCGATACAATTTGTAACAAACGATGCTCGTTATTGTTTACCGAAAGCAATAAACCTTTTGCCAAAAGATAATCGCCGACTAAAACGGCAATTTTATTCTTCCATAAAGCATTTATCGAGAAAAATCCACGGCGCTCATAAGCATTATCCACAACATCATCGTGCACCAATGTTGCAGTATGTAAAAGTTCTACCAAAGCAGCTCCACGGTGTGTCGATTCTGTAATTCCACCGCAAAGTTTTGCAGCAAAAAACACAAACATCGGACGCATTTGCTTCCCTTTTTGTTTAACAATGTAGTGCGTAATCCTATCTAGCAGCGGCGCATCGCTGTGCATAGATTCTTTAAAGGTTTTTTCAAACGCTTTAATATCGGCTGCTATAGGTTTTTTTATCTGTTCGATTCCCGGCATTAAGTCGAAAAATTTTGACTGCAAACTTAAGCTAATTTCCCTTAAAAAGATAATCTAATAAAAAGCAATATAATGGCTTGAAAAGCAGCGGAAGTAATATTTCATTTCTTTCCTCCCGCCGTCGCCTATAGCCCTTACCCTCATACTTCGGCTTGCGGGCTATTTGGCTCTGTCGGGTTTAAAAACAAAGGCAAATGCAGGTAAGTTTTCCCTCAAAACTACAGAGCTATTCAGTTAAAAATTAGCTTTATTTATTTCAAAAGTTTACATTTAAATCGATAATTTTCTTTTTTTTAGCGCTCGCCATTACTGAGGTAATTGAGATTATTTTGCAGAAAAAAGTATTATACTTAAGTTAATACCATTAACGAACAATTTAGTATTTCATGAAAAAGCGTTACAAAGTTTTATTAAGCCTTTCCGCAATAATAGTGGCAGGCTATTTAATTGGCCCGAAGCCAAAAAAACCAGTTTACAGTACCGCACCAATAAACGTTCCCGATTTAAAAGACCTCGACAATTATGTTAAAACAATAGAAAGTAAGCATAAGATTAAGCCTGGCAACGAAGCAGAAATTATTTGGGCAGATTCTATACATCAACAAACAGAATATGCAGTTGTTTACTTACATGGTTTTTCTGCATCAAAAACCGAAGGTAATCCGGTTCATTTACACTTAGCTAAAAAGTTAAAAGCTAATCTTTATCTGGCTCGCCTGGCCGAACACGGTATTGATACTATTGCGCCAATGCAATATTTTACTGCGGATAAACTTTGGGAAACCAGTAAGCAAGCTTACGAAATTGGTAAAAAGCTTGGCAAAAAGGTGATTTTGGTTGGTACATCTACCGGCGGAACAGTTGCTTTAAAGCTTGCAGCAACTTACCCAGAAATTAATAGCTTAATCCTCCTTTCGCCAAATGTGGCCATTAACGATAAAAATGCATGGCTACTTAACGACCCTTGGGGTTTGCAAATTGCAAGAAAGGTACTTGGCAGCGATGAACGTTTAGTTGACGGCAGAACATTGGAATATAAAAAATACTGGTACACAAATTACCGTATAGAATCTTTAGTTGAATTACAGGAATTTATCGAAAGTACAATGACTAAAAGTGTTTTCGAAAAAGTAAAACAGCCCGTTTTAATGCTTTACTATTATAAAAATGAATTAGAACAAGACCCGGTTGTACGTGTAGATGCTATGCTTAAAATGTTCGATGAGCTGGGAACTCCAACAGAATTGAAAAAGAAAATAGCAATTCCAAACGCAGGAAATCATGTTTTAGGTTCTTACCTAACTTCAAAAGATTTGCCAAGCGTAGTAACTTCGATAGATAATTTTGCAGGAAACGTCTTAAAAATTCCTATATATTAATATTTACATCCGATGCATATTATAGTGTATCTACAAAATCATCCTTAATGAAAAGCAAAATAACAACACTCTTTTTACTCATTACACTAATAGTTTTTAAATCTGCATCTTTTGCACAAAAACAGACAGAGCCATTCGTGTTAGCCCGAATTGAAAAAATTGATTCAAAGGAACTAAGGGAAACAAGAATATTAAATATTTATTTACCTGAAGGTTATTCGCCCGATTCTGCAAAAACGTATCCTGTAATTTATCTTTTGGATGGTTCTGCGAATGAAGATTTTATACATGTAACGGGTTTAGTTCAGTTTTTAACTATGACTGAAATCATGCCAAAATCGATTATCGTAGGCATTGCAAATATCGACCGTAAAAGAGATTTCACTTTTCCGACAACAATAAAGGAAGATTTAAAAGATTTCCCAACAACCGGAAAATCGGCTAATTTTATTTCTTTTATCGAAAGAGAATTGCAACCATACATTGAAAAGAATTACAAAACCAACGATTCAAAAACGATTATCGGACAATCGCTTGGCGGCTTATTAGCAACTGAAATATTAATTAAAAAGCCTCAGCTTTTTTCGAAGTACATGATAATAAGCCCAAGTTTATGGTGGAATAATGAATCGCTTTTAAATGCTATTTCTGAATATTCGAAGAGCCTTTCGACCGCTAAAGCTGATGTTTTTATTTCAGTTGAAACTGAGGGAAAACAAATGGAAAAGGATGCAAAAAAACTTGCTGAGGTTTTAAAACAACACAAAAATCTAAACGTAAATTTCCTCCAACTTCCTGATGAAAATCATGCAACCATTTTACACAACGGGCTTTACAGAGGTTTTGGGCTTTTTTATCCGAAGAAATAAACCAGCATTAGACTTGAGAAGTTTACAGCAAATAGCGTATTTAAAACTTTTTAAGTCTTACGCATCAATAATATTATTCACAATCATTTCTGCATGAATACGAGAGTTTTCTATAAAAAGCTTGTGTGTATCTAAGCCACCGCAAACCACGCCAGCTAGGTACAAACCTTTCACATTAGTCTCCATGGTTTCTTCGTTATAAACCGGGCAAAGGTTTTCGGGTAAATCAATTCCGAATTTGCGCAGCATAGAAAAATCAGGCTGATAACCCGTCATTGCAATTACAAAATCATTAGGGATGGTTTGAATTCCTTCGGGTGTTTTAATATCAACTTCGTCTGCTCTTATTTCTACCAATTCAGAATTAAAAAATGCTTTAACTTCACCTTCTTTGATTCGGTTTTGAATATCCGGTCTTACCCAATATTTAACGTGTGGCCCAAGTTCTCCGCTACGAACAACAAGCGTAACATTAGCGCCTTTACGATAAGTTTCGAGTGCTGCATCTACGCCAGAATTATTAGCACCAACAACCACCACATTTTGAAATGCATATAAATGCGGATCTTTATAATAATGCGTAACTTTTGGTAAATCTTCTCCAGGAATATTCATCAACAAAGGAACATCATAAAAACCAGTTGAAACGATTACATTATTTGCAGTATAATTTGCTTTTGATGTATTGATTTCAAAAGTGCCTGCAGTATTTTTAGTAACCTGATTTACCATTTCGAAAAGGTTAATATTTAAAGAGAATTTCTCTGCTACGCGACGATAATATTCTACAGCTTCATTTCGATTTGGTTTAGGACTAATCGTTACAAAGGGTACTCCTCCAATCTCCAATTTTTGAGATGTAGAGAAGAAAGTCATGAAAACAGGGTAATTAAATAAACTATTTACTAAAGCGCCCTTCTCAATAATCACGTAACTTAAATTAGCTTTTTGAGCTTCTATAGCACAAGCCATACCAATTGGTCCGGCTCCAATGATGAGGATATCGTAATGATTTTGTAACACTGACATGATTATCAAATATAAATGAACGGTAGTTTTGCCTAAGTAGAGAATCTTCGTTCTACTTTAACCCAGCCTAACAAATTTTTCGGAATAGCTTACCAATGCCAAGCTACTAACTTTAAAAGAAAAATTTTAAGCCGGTGTTTTTTGTTTCTTTTTGACATCAAAAAGAAAAGCGCCCGTCTGGCCAAGACAAATAAACAACTTAACGCCTAGCAATTAGATATTGATTAAACTTTCATCGCCTTACTTGGGCAAGCAAAATCGGTTCTTTTTAAACCTGTATTTTTTATAGCACCGTAACCTCCAGCTATATCAATTACATTTTCTACGCCACGCGACTTTAAAATTGAAGCCGCTATCATAGAACGATAACCACCAGCACAGTGAATATAGTAAGTAGATTTAGTATCAATTTCATTTGTCCAGTCGTTTATAAAATCTAAAGGGCGACTTAAAGTAAACTCTAAGTGTTCAGCTTCATATTCGCCTGGTTTACGAACATCAAGTGCTATAATTTCTCTTTCTTTAGATAATTGTTCAAATGTTTCGGCAGAGATTGATTCGATAGTATCTAGCTCTTTATTCGAATCCGTCCAACTTTTAAAACCACCTTCTAAATAGCCAATCGTACTATCATAGCCAACGCGGGTTAAACGGGTAATGGTTTCTTCTTCTTTACCTTCATCCGTAATTAATAAAATCGGCTGTTGCAAATCGGTAATTAAAGCACCAACCCAAGGTGCAAATTGTCCGTTCAAACCTATATTAATTGAATTTGGAATAAAGCCTTTGGCAAAATTCTGAGGGTCGCGGGTATCTAACATTACAGCTCCGGTTTGGTTAGCCATATCTTCAAAAGCTTGTGCATTTAAAGCATTCAAACCTTTCTCATAAACATCATCAATGCTTTCTACATCACCTTTATTTATAGCTGCATTTTTAGCAAAATATTGGGGCGGAGGCATAATTCCATCTGTTACTTCTGCGATAAATTGTTCCTTAGTTTCTGCCTTTAAAGCATAATTAACCTGCTTTTGATGGCCCAAAGTATCAAAAGTTTCTTTACTCATGCTTTTACCACAAGCCGAGCCTGCACCATGAGCAGGATATACGATAACATCATCAGCCAAAGGCTTAATTTTATTATTTAACGATTCATAAAGCATTCCTGCTAAGTCTTCCATCGTTAAATTTCCTTTTTGAGCTAAATCAGGTCGACCCACATCGCCTATAAAAAGTGTATCTCCACTAAAAATGCAATGGTCTTTTCCATTTTCATCTCTTAACAGATAGGTTGTAGATTCTAAAGTATGACCAGGGGTATGTAAAGCGGTAATTGAGATATTACCAACTTTAAATTGCTCGCCATCTTTTGCTATGTGAGATTTAAATTCAGTTTTTGCAGTAGGGCCATAAATAATTTCAGCACCAGATTTTTCGGCTAGATCTACATGCCCAGATACGAAATCAGCATGAAAATGAGTTTCAAAGATATATTTAATAGATGCTCCAGCTTTTTCTGCCTTCTTTAAATAAGTTCCAACTTCCCTTAATGGGTCGATAATTGCAGCCTCGCCATTACTTTCTATATAATATGCAGCTTCTGCTAAACAACCGGTATAAATTTGTTCTATTTTCATGTTAATAAGTATAAAGTAGCATACAAAGCTTGAAGACAAACCTTATGCCCTAAACTTTATGTTTTACCTCTTCTAACAAAAATAGAGCTAATTACTCACATCCGAAATGACTTCTGTCATAATTGCAGAAGTTTTACTTAATTAGATAATTCTCCTCGTAATGATTGTTCCATTAGCTTTTTACTTTCTTCAATTGGCAAACCTAAACCCATAACAAACATCAGCTTGGTTACAGTTGCTTCAAAAGTTAAGTCGAATCCGCTTAAAATACCCATTTGCTGTAATTCTCTGCTTGTTTCGTATAGACCAAGTTGAACTGAACCTTTTTTACATTGAGAAATATCGATAATAATTTTATCGTTATCAATTGCTTTCTGAAGACTATCTAAAAACCACTGTGCCGTTGTGGTGTTACCCGAACCGAAAGTTTCTAAAATTATCGCGTCAACCTTAGATTCGGTAATTGCCTGAACCGCCTGTATAGTAATACCCGGATATAATTTTAATACACCAATATTAGAATTGAAATTTGTGCGTAGAATTAATTTATCTTTTGGTGCTTCTAAAATGTAATTGCTGTGAAAATCTAAGTGAACACCAGCTTCGGCCAACAATGGATAGTTTGGAGAGCGGAAAGCTTCGAACTTTTCTATGTTATATTTTATAGAGCGATTACCTCTGAAGAGTTGCGCATCGAAATAAATGCATACTTCGGGAACTAAGGCCTTGCCTTTTTCTTTAGTTGCAGCTATTTCTAAGGCAGTAATTAAATTCTCCTTTGCATCTGTTCTTATCTCACCAATTGGAAGTTGCGAACCCGTTAAAACAACAGGTTTACCCAAATTCTCTAACATAAAACTTAAAGCTGAAGCTGTAAAAGCCATAGTATCCGACCCATGTAGAATAACGAAACCATCGTATAAATCGTAGTTTGTGTAAACTAATTCTGCTAGAGTTTTCCAGATTTCGGGATCCATGTTTGATGAATCTAAAACTGGATTAAAAGAGTGAACATCCAAATGATAATTTAAACGACTTAACTCAGGAACATTTTCTTTTATCTGTTCAAAGTTAAAGGGAACTAACATTCCATTATCTGGGTCGTTTATCATACCGATTGTACCTCCGGTATAAATTATAAGAATTTTGTTCATTTGGTTTATTCAGTTGAATGCTCACCGCAAAGAAAGCAAAAAAATATAAATGATAGAACGAAATTTACAAAATCATAATTATATAGCTAAAAATTTGATTAAAATTATAAATACGGCAATTTATAAGCTTATATTCTAAAAATCAAACAACAAATCAACGTTCACAAATACATTAATTTTCGTTAACCATAGATTCCCCGACATTTTTTTGTCACACCACCACAAACAGCCGTCCTTTTCGAATGGAGCAAAGCTGAAATTGAGAAATCTATTTGTAACACAAACCACGTTTCAAAGATTTCTCGGCTTCGGTCGAAATGAGAGTTACAAAAAACTATACCCCAAAAATTTTCTTTGAATTTTCAGTCGTTACATTCGCAATTTCTTCAATTGAACAATTATAAATCTCTGCTAATTTTTGAGCAATATAAATCAGGTAACTACTTTCGTTAGGTTTGCCTCTGAAAGGAACAGGAGCCAGATACGGAGAATCTGTTTCTAAAACTAAGTCACCTAAAGGAATATGAGATAAAACCGCATCCAATCCTGATTTTTTATAAGTTACTACACCACCAATTCCTAAATAGAAATTCAAATCTATGGCTTGCTTTGCTTGCTTCTCATTTCCGGTAAAACAATGAAAAATTCCTCTTAACTTTTCATCACGTTCACTTTCCAACACCTCGAATACTTCATTAAAGGCCTCTCTACAATGGATTACAATTGGCAAACTTAGTTCTTTAGCCCAGCTTATCTGTTTATGAAAAGCATCTTGCTGAATACTTAATGTAGTTTTATCCCAGTACAAGTCTATCCCAATTTCGCCTATTGCATATATTTTCCTCCTAGAAATACTTTTGTAAATCTCATCCAATTGAGCGATATAATCCTCCTTAACATCACAGGGATGCAAACCAGCCATTGCAAAACAATTTTCTGGATACTTGCTCACCAAATCATCAATCATTGCAATTGATTTTACATCAACATTAGGCAAAAATAGGCGATTAACATCATTTTCAAAGCAACGCTCCATTAATTGGGTTTGCTTATCAGCATCTTCTTCGTAATATAAATGAGTATGTGTATCTGTAAAAATCATGCTGCAAAGTTAAGGATTAAGCTAAAAGTTTAAAATCAAAAGATAAAGGCCAAAAATTTAATCAAAACAAAAGCCCTGGGATTTTAAAATCTCAGGGCTTTCTAACTATATAATATTTTATTATTGAGCAGGAGTTGCTTGAACTGGAGGCAATGTAACTGCGCCACCAACCGGACCTTTTTTAATTGATTTGATTTCGATATCAAACACTAAAGGCGTGAATGGGTTAATTGGACCACCGCCATTTTCACCATAGCCTAATTTCGAAGGAATGATGATTTTAACTTTACCACCAACACCTATTAATTGAACACCTTCGATAAAACCTGGTGCTAACTGACCTAAAACTAGAGGACGAGCTGCATACTGAGCCATTGGAGAATAAATACCTGCTTCTTTAGCTATTTTCTCGTTTGATGTATCAAATACATTGATTTTACCGTCGCCTTTTTTGTTTGTGAACTGACCTGTGTAATCAACAACTGCTGTATCCGTTAATGTAGCTCTCTCTGCATTACCTGGTTTTTCAATAATATATTGTAAACCAGACGCTGTAGATTTTACTTCTAATTTATTGTCATCGATATATTTTTTGATTTTTGCCGATTCATTTGCTTTGTTTTTAGCAATTAAACCTTTGTATTCTGTTTCAAAAAACTCTCTTTTCTTTTTCTCGAAAGTAGAATCAGCCTCATTAGCTACTTTATGCAAAACTTTTTCAATTTTAACAGTAAAAGTTGCATAGTTGCTTTTTAAACCAGCTGGTTTAGGTTGACCAGAATATTTAGCCATCGAATCTAAATTCAATTTGAATGATGCGCTATCACCTTCACCTAACATTTTTAATGCCGCAACTAAATCGCCTTTAAACATAGATTTGTTAATTGGAAAAAATGCAGGACGCTCGTTATCGTAAGTATTTACTAAAGTAGAGTCTGCATTAGTGCTACCTTCAACAGTTTGAATACCGTTTAACTTAACAAAATCCCCCTCTTTAATTTTCTCTTTACCTTCGTCTTTTAGGATTTTATATTGCAAATCTCCTTCACCTTTTTTGTAATTGTTACAAGCAGCTAAACCTAATGTTGCTGCAAACAGAATGATAATTCCTTTTTTCATTATTAATTTATTGTTTTTCTTTTGTTATGAAGCTTGCTTCGCAGGTTTCATTATTAATTTGATTGTTTTGAATTGCTATCAGGTATAAACCCGTTTATTTTTATTTTATTAAACGATTAATTGACTTTTATAGGCTGGAAGTATAGATTTAAATTCAGCTATAACTTCTGTTAACGATTTATCAGATGCACCACCTGCTGCATTTCTATGGCCACCACCGTTAAAATATTTTTTACAAATTTCATTGGCTGGGAAATCACCTGTAGAGCGTAAAGATAATTTAACCTTATCAGTTCTTTCGATAATCAATGCCGCTAAACGAATTCCATTTATAGATAAAGCGTAATTTACAACACCTTCTGTATCGCCCGTTGTACTGTGGTATTTTGAAAGTTCCTCTTTAGTAACGGTAATTATCGCTGTATTGTATTCGTGAAAAACTTCCAACTTATTAGATAAGCAATAACCTAGAAAGCGTAATCTGTCTTCACTTGCATTATCGTATACTAATTGATGGATTTTCCAGTGTTCTGCACCTGCATCAATTAAATTTGCCGCAATACGATAAACACTGGATGTCGCCAAAGGGAAACGGAATGAACCAGAATCTGTCATAATACCGGTATATAAACAAGATGCAACGTCTTTATTTATACCTTTTTCATCTTCCAGTTGATTGACAATAAAATCGTAAACTAATTGAGCAGCAGCGCAAGCATTTATATCCCAATGGCGATAATCATCAAAATCTTCAGGATCAAGGTGATGGTCGATCATTACTTTCTTTGCAGAAGCAGCCCTAACTAATTCCCCTAATTCGTTAATTCGACTAAGGGTATTAAAATCCAAACAGAAAATTAATGCAGCCTCTTCTACAAGTTTTGCAGATTTTTCTTGCTCTTCGGTAAAAATTACAACATCGGCATTATTTGGCATCCAGTGCAAAAACACCGGATAATCAGTTGGAGTAATCACTTTTACATGATGGCCTTTCTGAATCAAATAACCATATAAACCCAACGAGGAGCCCATTGCATCACCATCTGGTTTATGATGTGTAGTAATTACAATTTTCTGTGGCGTAGCCAGTAAGGATTTTAGTTGTATTAATGTAAGCATAATTTTTGCGCTGCAAAGCTAAGTAAATTTAGTATTAGTTAGGTTGTTATTTAAACCTTTATTAGGTAACATATTAAGAACATACTGGCATCAGGTATTGTTATAGTTGCGGCTTTAGTAGGTGGAGTAGATTAAACATTTTTCTTTTGTTAATTAAAACGTACTTTTGCAAAAAAAAATTGATATCAAAAAACACAATGAGCACTAACAGAACTTTTACTATGATTAAGCCAGATGCAGTAGCAAATGGCCACATCGGATCTATTTTAAACGACATTACAAATGCAGGTTTTAAAATCATTGCATTAAAATATACTAAGTTAACTGATGAAACTGCCGGTCAGTTTTATGCGGTACACGCTGAGCGCCCATTCTATAAAGATTTAGTAAGCTTTATGTCTTCAGGACCAATCGTTGCAGCTATCTTAGAAAAAGATAATGCGATCGAAGATTTCAGAAAATTAATTGGCGCTACTAACCCTGCCGAAGCTGCAGAAGGTACAATCCGTCAGAAATATGCTAAATCTATCGATGCAAATGCAGTTCACGGTTCGGATTCTGATGAAAATGCAGAAATAGAAGGTAATTTCTTCTTCAAAGCTGATGAGCGTTTCTAAAACCTCGTTATAAAAAATACCATTTAAAACCTCGAATTTTCGGGGTTTTATTTTTTTATAAGTTTTGTATCTTTCACCTCTCAAATACTCAAAAAATCACAATAAATAAATGAAAAAAGTTTTCTTATCGATACTTATTTCTGGTATCGCAGTTGCATCTTATGCACAAACAAAAAAACCAGTCGCTAAAAAACCAATTGCAACAAGCACAAAACCTGCAGCTGCTCCCATTTCTTTGAAATCTTCACTAGATTCTGCAAGTTACGCTTTCGGCACTTCTATTGGAGCCAGTTTAAAAACAACCGGACTTTCTACTTTCAATTATGATGTATTATTAAAAGGCTTAAAGGATGCTTTTACTGGTGGAAAGTTAATTCTAGATCAACAACAGGCGCAAGAATGTATTAGCAACATATTAACAAATGCAAACAAAAGCAAGTTTACAGGCCAAATTGCAGAAGGCAAAACCTTTTTAGAGCAAAATAAAAAGCGTGCTGGTGTACAAACAACAGCAAGCGGCTTACAATACGAAGTTATAACTGCCGGAACGGGAGTTAAACCCATTCCAACCGATTCCGTATTGGTAAACTACAAGGGCACTTTACTAAATGGAAAACAATTCGACAGTTCATACGATAGAGGCGAGCCGATTACACTTACCTTAAACCAAGTTATTAAAGGCTGGACTGAGGGCATGCAACTAATGCCAACTGGCTCTAAATATAAATTCTATGTTCCATACGATTTAGCTTACGGAGAACGCGGTGCAGGCCAAGATATTCCACCATATAGCACCTTAATTTTCGAAATTGAATTATTAAAAGTTAACGGAAAATAAGCTTAGTTTAAAACTTTATTTCTTTTCTAATGTTAGCTATTACAAAAATTAACAACATTATGAAAAGAGCATTTCCTTTAGCAATAATTGCATTTTTATGCAGCACCCTTAGCAGTTGTGAACTTATAGGTGGTATATTCAAAGCCGGCGTTTGGTCTGGCGTTATAGTAGTTGTAGTTGTAGTCGCTCTGCTTATCTGGATACTTGCAAAAGTATTTGGAGGCGGAAATAAGGGCTAAAATTCACTTAATAAAAAAACAAAAGCTTGGAGATTTAAAAAGCCTTCAAGCTTTTTTACAAGAATACCATTTCATTTATAACCGTAGCACCAGCATGTGCATTTAGTTTCTGAATTATCCCTTCTCTAACCATTACTAACTCGTTTTTAATTACCGAAGATTCTATCCTTATAAATAGTTTTTTATCGTGAATATAAATCTGTTTGGTACGATTGGCAATTGCAGTACCCATTATTTCTGGCCAGATAGCCAAAATAGATGTTTCGTCGAATTTACGGCGTAAGCGATACACATCAAGCATTTTGCTGATTGCATCTTTCATTGTTATATCGTTAGGTTTACGCATTTTGTATTTGTCCGTTATCTACTTCAAATAAAGTTACATCAACTTCTATCTTTTTAAAAATCGATTTTACCCTTTCTATTCCTGTATCTGTAATAAAGATTTGCCCGAAATCGTGATGCGAAACCATCTGCATCAGTTTCTGAACACGATTATCATCCAGTTTATCAAAAATATCATCTAACAAAAGTAAAGGTTTAAATCCTTTATTTCTTGCCAGATAAGCATACTGAGCCAGCTTTAAAGCAATTAAAAAAGATTTCTGTTGTCCCTGCGAACCAAATTTCTTTAAAGGCATTTGGCTAATTACAAAAGCTAGTTCATCTTTATGAATACCCGTTGTAGTTCTTTCTAAAACCCGATCTTTTTCAACAGATTTTTGAAGCAATTCTTCAAAAGGCATTTCGCTTAACTGCGATTGATAATTTAATTCAACAGTTTCCTTATTATCTGTAAGGTAAATATAATACT
This sequence comes from Pedobacter jamesrossensis, assembly GCF_042650905.1. Classification (NCBI taxonomy): domain Bacteria; kingdom Pseudomonadati; phylum Bacteroidota; class Sphingobacteriia; order Sphingobacteriales; family Sphingobacteriaceae; genus Pedobacter; species Pedobacter jamesrossensis. The sequence goes on from NZ_JBHSBY010000145.1 coordinate 69,221, forward strand.
GGTTAAAGAGCGGAATAAATTCATCCATAAAAGCTTTTCGCGTAGCAAATATTTTATTGCCGGCAAAAATCAATTGCTCGTTAAGAATTTCGAGTAAAGTTGGGTCGTACTTCCTGGTAATGGCAATTTGCTTCAATAAAGCATTACGGTTTGCCAAAATTCGGTTATAAGTAATTAACTGATCTAAATAATGTGAATCAGTTTGCGAAATCACGTTATCAATAAACTTTCTACGTTCCTCGCTCCCTTCCATTATCAGATTTACATCGTATGGTGAAACCATTACTACAGGAAATAAACCAATATGGTCGGCTAGTTTAACGTATTCTTTCTTGTTTCTTTTAAACTGCTTTTTCTGATTCCGCTTTACACCACAACTTATCTTTTCGTTTTTATTGCTTCGATCGAAATCGCCTTGAATCATAAAAACATCATCGCCGGTTTTTATTTGCTGACTATCAATCGGATTGAAATAACTTTTGCAAAGACAGAGATAATGAATTGCATCGAGCATATTGGTTTTGCCCGAGCCATTATTACCCGTAAAAACATTTACAGTCTCAGAAAAACTGATTCCAGCATCACTATAGTTTTTAAAATTAAGAAGGGTAATGTTTTTTAACCACATAAATATTGCGCAATTTACCGAATTTTTACCCTTCAAATGTTCAATGTTAAAAATAAAGCTTACATTCATCGCAAGGAAAATTATATGGTTGCGCAAAAAATGTTAGAAGGAAATGTTCTTTGGTCATACGATTATGAACTAAACGACGAAAAAAGATTTGGCTGGATAAAAAAAATTGCTGGGATTTTTTCATTCCTTAAGCCAATGCATAACCACGAGGGCAGTATTTTACTGGCTTCGAATGGTATTTTCATTACTGGCGATGAGCATTTAGAGCTTCCACTTTCGCACATTGAAGAAGTTTACATGGGTTTCGACGAATTATTTCCTGCTTCATCGGTAAAAAACTTTGGTGTACTTTGGCAACCCATCAGAATTAAATCTTTTATAACCAATTCCGAAAGTCAAACCATTTATCTCGTTATAAACTATACAGGCCTTTTTACCGACAATAAAACCTGGTTTAATACCTTAATTAGTTTATTACGATAAAGGAAATACAACATCTGTAATTTCTGGCACCTAAATAACTACAGTTTAATCAAATACTTCAAAATAAAGGTTGATACTTTGATTGAAAAACGTATTTTTGCAATCTTAAATTTTTTAAACAAACATGTCTACAACAGATAACCAGACAACTCAACCTATTAGAAAAGGTTCTTTTTTACAGGAAAATAATAAAAGCTTGCTATTTATAGCTGGTGCTGTAATCGTTTTAATTGGTGTTTACTTTTGGTACCAAAACGTTTACTTAAAAGATCGTGCACAAGAGGCTGCAAGCAAAATGTTTAAAGCAGAACAATTAATCGGCGTAGATTCTTTATCTAACAAAGCGATTAAAGGTGAGGGCGGTTATCCAGGATTAGAGCAAATTGCTAAAGATTACGATAACACTAAATCGGCAAACTTAGCTAACCTTTATTTAGGTGGCATTTATTTACGTAAAGGGGAGTACAAACAAGCTGTTGAAGCTTTAAGTAAATATACTGCAACTGGTAGTCCGGTAGCAGATCCATTAGCTTTAGGTTTATTAGGCGATGCTTACAGTGAATTGAAAGATTACAAACAAGCTTCTACTTATTACAAGAAAGCTGCTGATAAAGCAAGTAAATTTACTTCTCCAATGTTTTTAAAGAAATTAGGTTTAGTAAGCGAAAACCTTAAAGATTTTAAAGGTGCTGTTGATGCTTACACAAAAATTAAAACTCAATACCCTGAAAGCCAGGAAGCTCAATTAGTTGATGCTTACATTGCAAGAGCTGAAGAACAAGTTAAATAATTATTAACTAACTATATTACAGTGAAAGACCATCTTCGGATGGTCTTTTTTTGTTTTACAATATGCTGTCCATTTCGAGAAAGGAAGCAACCTACTTTAATGCCAAATGACTTCGGATCTCGCAAATGAAAATTTTAGGGCGTAGCTAACTATTTATTAAAAGCAGTCATGGTATGCGCAGGCCCAATTGTTACGTAGCTTTTTATTAATTCTACACTTTTATCAATCAACGCAGGAAGTTCTAATTGCTCATTTTTATCGAATAAACCTAAAACAAAATCTACTTGCCTGCCTTTGGGGTAATCGCTACCAATACCAAAACGTAAACGAGCGTAATTTTGCCCTCCACAAACTTCTTCTATACTTTTCAAACCATTATGCCCAGCGCTGCTTCCTTGCAGCTTTAAACGAAGCTTACCCAATGGTAGCGCTAAGTCATCAACAATAACCAAAACATTCTCTGGCGCAATCTTTAGTTCCTTCATCCAATAGTTTACAGCCTTGCCACTTAGGTTCATAAAAGTTGTAGGTTTAATCACATGGAGTTTCTTTCCTTTAAAGCTTACTTCTGCATAATAAGCCAAACGAATGTTATCGAAACTTCCGCCCAAGCCCTTAACCAATTCATCGGCAATATCAAAACCAATGTTATGACGAGTATGTGCGTATTCTGTACCGATATTTCCCAAGCCAACTATAAGATATTTCATGGCTGCAAAGGTAAAAGCTTAAAGCTTAAAGACCAAAGGGAAAAGAAGAAAGCTTAAAGACCAAACAGCAAGAATCAAAGACTAAAGGTTTAAGCTGAAAGACTGAAGATTAAAGAACAAGGATTAAAGAGCAAAGACTAAAGGTTAATATGTAAGAAAGATTATAAAATTCCATCTAAAAAATCCTATCCAAAAAAAAGCGGTGCAAATAAATTTGCACCGCTTAATCTTGTCAATCAAGGAAATCTAAAAATCTTGATTATTTTTTACCTTTAGCTGCTTCAGTTTCTGCTTGTTTTAATGCTCTAGACATTGCAACTGAAACGATAGTATCTTCAGGAGTGTTAGTAACTGTGTAACCTTCAACTTTAAGATCGCGTACACGGAATAAACTTCCAACTTCTAATTTATCTAAGCTTACCTCAACGTTTTGTGGCATTTTAGCTGGCAAAGATTTAACACGAAGTTTACGTAATTTTTGGATCATTTTACCACCCATTTTAACACCTGGAGAAGTTCCCGTTAATCTAACCGGAATTTCCATAACGATTTCTTTATCATCAAATAATTGAAGAAAATCGATGTGCATTAAAACGTCTGTAAGTGGATGAAACTGTGTATCTTTTACGATTGCTTTAGTTTTTGCACCGTTAACTTCAATTTCTACGAAGTTTGCTTCTGGTGTATAAATTACGTCTCTTAAGTCAGCAATTACAACAGCTAAATGTTGTTGTTCTTTACCACCATACAATACCGCAGGAACCTTACCTTCGTAACGAAGTTCCTTGGCATCGCGTTTCCCTACGTTCTCTCTTGGAGAACCGCTAATTGCGATTGTTTTCATTTTATATTTATTTATTATTAGTATTTAAGTAATCAGTATCAAGACATACATCTTAAACTTTTACTGCTTACTTTTTTCTTTTATGCTACTATTCTTCGCTTTGAGCGCTAGTCTTTTGGCTTTCAGCTCGATTATACTTTAAACAAATCACTGATAGAACCATGTTCGTTTACATTAGCAATTGCTCTTGCAAATAAACTAGCTGTACTCAGCACTCTAATCTTCGGACTTTCCATTTTTAAAGGAATCGTATCCGTAACAATTAATTCAGTTAAAACTGAGTTTTCTACCGTTTCAATTGCTTTGCCCGATAAAACCGCATGTGTACAAACTGCTCTAACACTTGCCGCACCATTCTCCATAATCAAAGCCGCGGCTTTTGATAAAGTTCCTGCCGTATCGCAAATATCATCAATTAACACAACATCCTGCCCGGTAACATCTCCAATAATCGACATAGATTCGATTTCATTGGCACGTTTACGGCGTTTATCACAAATAATAACTTCGGCGTTAAAAAATTTAGCAAAGGTACGAGCCCGGTAAGAACCACCCATATCTGGAGATGCTATAGTTAAATTTTTCAAGCCTAAGCTTTTTATATAAGGAACAAATATTACAGAACCATCTAAGTGATCTACCGGAATATCAAAAAATCCTTGTATTTGAGCTGCATGCAAATCCATCGTCATAATGCGGTGAATACCTGCAGATTTTAATAAGTTGGCAACTAATTTAGCTCCTATTGCTACACGAGGCTTATCTTTTCTATCCTGACGAGCTAAACCATAATAAGGAACAACTGCAGTTATATAATGTGCTGATGCTCTTTTCGCTGCATCAACCATCAATAAAAGTTCCATCAAATTATCGCTAGGCTGATAGGTAGATTGGATTAAAAAAACATCACAACCTCTAATTGATTCATCGAATGAAGGCTGAAATTCGCCATCACTAAATTTGTGTATAGTAACTTCACCAAGTGATTTACCGTAACTTTCGGCAATTTTTAGTGATAACCCTCTTGAACCTGTTCCGGAAAATAACTTTACCGAGTTAAACTGCAATGGCATGGTCCGTGTGTAGTTTACGGTTTAAAAAAAATCGGATCATGCATTATTTAAATACACGATCCGATGCTAAATTTTGTTGTCCGACCTGGATTCGAACCAAGACAAACAGTACCAAAAACTGTCGTACTACCCTTATACTATCGGACAAACTACTTATCGAGGATATATCCCCGATTGGGAATGCAAATGTAGGCAGCATATTTTAAATATGCAAGAGTGATTTCAAAAAAAATTAAAATTTATTTTAATCACTAAACTTTTCGAAAAAATCTTTGCCATAGATGCAACATTCCTAGTTTAAATCCGACTTTATAGGCTAAACCTATAACCCATTTACAATCAATCAATAACCGAACTATGACTTACTCCAGAATGAACACAATTACTGGTTGGCTGTGTTTTTTTATCTCCGCGGCAACCTACATTTTAACTTTAGAGCCCTCTGCAAGTTTTTGGGATTGCGGCGAATTTATTGCCTCAGCTTTCCGCCTAGAAGTCGTTCATCAGCCTGGAGCACCCCTGGTTTCGATGATTCAAAGGTTATTTTCGACACTAGCTTTTGGAAATTTAACAAAGGTTGCCTATTTCATGAATGTGGCTTCGGCAATGGCAAGTGCTGCAACAATTTTATTTTTATTCTGGACAATTACCGCATTAGCTAAAAGAACTTTGGTAAAACAAGACGAAGAAATCAGCATCTCAAAAACGATAACCATTTTAGGTGCAGGGCTTGTTGGCGCAATGGCTTATGCATTTTCTGATAGTTTTTGGTTTTCGGCAGTAGAGGCAGAAGTTTACGCAATGTCTTCTTTATGCACGGCAATTGCCTTGTGGGGAATTTTAAAATGGGAATCGCAAGCAGATAAACCCAGAGCAGACAGATGGCTTGCTTTTGTGGCTTATATTATTGGTTTATCAATAGGTGTTCATCTTTTAAATTTATTGGTAATTCCTGCTGTTATCTTTGTTTACTATTTCCGCAAAAATCCAAATCCAACCAATAAAGAAATAATTAAAACCTTTATTCTTTCTATCGCTATTCTGGCTTTTGTACAATTCGGCATTATTCAGTACATGGTTTCAACAGCGGCGTATTTCGATCTATTTTTTGTTAATACGCTGGGATTAGGTTTTGGAACAGGCGTTTTATTCTTTGCTGTTTTATTAATTTCGGGGCTTACTTTAGCGATTAGATATTCTATCAAAACAAATAAAAAAGTATTAAACCTGGCGTTAGTTTCTACAATCTTATTAATATTCGGCTACAGTTCTTTCTGTATGCTGATAATCAGGGCTCATGCAAAACCTAATTTGAATAATACAAATCCAGAAAATGCATTTACATTTTTAAATTATGTAAACCGGGCACAATATGGCGACAGACCATTGCTTTATGGCGAAAATTATAATTCGGAAAAAATAGCGCTTAAAGAAACGGATAAGCTGTACAGAAAAGGTGCGAAGAAATATGAATCTGCAGGCACCAACTCTAAATATGTTTTTGACCAAAATACGTTTATACCGAGAATGTATAGCGATAAACCGGAGCACATACAGTTTTATAAAAACTGGATGGGTTTTGATAACGACCATAAATTATCATTAACTGATAACCTAAAATACATGTTTTCCTTTCAGGCTGGCCATATGTACATGCGTTATTTTATGTGGAATTTTGTTGGTCGTCAAAATAATCAAGATGGTCAATTAGGAGAAAATGGAGGTGCTTGGCTAAGTGGCGTAAAACCAATTGATGCAGTTCGTTTAGGTGACCAGAAAAATTTACCACCATCCATTGCAGACAATAAAGCTTACAATCGCTTTTTCTTTTTACCCTTAATTTTAGGTTTAATTGGAGCAGTTTGGCATTTTAAACGCAACCAGAAACACGCTGGCGTAATTGCTCTACTCTTTTTTTTTACCGGAGTTGCCATTGTTCTTTATTTAAATTCGGTTCCTATCGAGCCGCGAGAGAGAGATTACGCATACGTAGGTTCGTTTTATGCATTTGCCATCTGGATTGGCTTAAGTGTAATCGGTTTGAAAGAATGGGTTTTCCAAAAACTAACACCGACTAAAGCTGCTGTATTCGCTTCTACAATTGGTCTGTTTGCTGCGCCAATTATTATGGCAACGCAAGGCTGGGATGATCATAATCGCTCAGAAAGTTATTTGGCAAGGGATATTTCCGTAAATTATTTGAAATCTTGTGCTCCAAATGCTATTCTATTTACCTACGGAGATAACGATACTTTCCCGGTTTGGTACGCACAGGAGGTAGAGAATATTCGTCCAGATGTACGTGTTGTAAACTTAAGTCTGGTCAATTTCGATTGGGCTATTGATGGAATGAAGAAAAAACAAAACGAATCTGCCCCGCTTCCAGTTTCTATGAAACCAAATCAATATGCAGCAGGAACAAGAGAAGTAATGTATTACCAGGATTTTAAAATTGCACAAAGCATCGAACTGAAAGATATTCTGGAAGTTTTATTATCCGATAATGATGCAGATAAAATTACCCTTCAGGATGGTTCAAAATCAAATGTTTTACCTACCAAAAATTTTAAGTTAACGATAAATCCTAAAGAAGTCGTAGATACAGGAACCGTGCCTGTTGAAGATGCTGGAAAAATTGCAAATGCTATGGAGTGGACTTACGATGGCGAATACATCACAAAAGGAACGCTAGCTGTTCTTGATATTTTAGCAAATAACGATTGGAAAAGACCAATTTATTTCACCAACGCAATGCCCGATGAACAATATATTGGCTTGAAGAAATACTTATATTCTGAAGGCTTAAATTTGAGGCTACTGCCATTAAAAACAGATACCTCAAAAAAAGAAACCTATGAGCAAGTGAATGTGAAACCATTTTACAATAACGTTATGAATAATTATAAGTGGGGAAATATTAAATATGCTAATCATTTAGACAGGCAATCGGCCGATGACGTGACCATGTTTACGAATATGTTTAATGGCTTAATTGGAGGTCTAATTAGCGAAGGCAAAATAGCAGAAAGCCAAAAGGTAATTGATAAATATTACGCGGTAATGCCCGATAAATTTTATAGTATGCGCCAGATTATGAGTTCGTTTTATTTTACTGAAAATCTTTATCGTTTAAATGACCTTAGTCGTGCCAATGCTTTCATTAATAAATCAGCTGATTACATGAATAAAGAGTTAACTCACCTTGCAGATGTTTCTGAAAGTAAAAATCAGCTTTCATCTGAAAGAGAAATACAGGTTTACATGACCTATTTGGGTCAAATGGTAAAACTGACTCAAGCTTATAAACAAAATGAACTCAGCAATAAATTAGAAAAACAGTACAACCAGTTTATGACGAGGTTTACCCCTTTTCTAGGCAGTTAGATTATAATTTACAATCCTACAAAACTCGTAAGGTGTTCTACTTAATAGCATTTTACGGGTTTTGTTATTTAATTGAAATGCGCTTTAGAACTCGTATTATACAATAACAAAATTTTAAAGCGTTAAAATTGTAAAAACAATGGGAGATTTTCCTCATTTATCGACTATATTAATTAATTTCGGCAGCATTTTTATGTGCAAAACATTTAATTTATCATTATCAAATACCAATGAATTATTCAAAAGTTAATAATATTACTGGCTGGATCTGTTTTTTCATCGCAACACTAACCTATGTTCTAACATTAGAACCTTCTGTAAGTTTTTGGGATTGCGGTGAGTTTATCGCTTCTGCGCTTAAAATGCAGGTTGTTCACCAACCAGGTGCTCCTCTATTTTTAATGCTACAAAGATTTTTCTCTGTATTTGCATTCGGCGATGTCACTAAAATTGCTTATTGGATGAACATTGGTTCGGCGATTTCAAGTGGTGCAACGATCCTTTTCTTATTCTGGACAATCACTGCATTAGCTAAAAAAACTTTAGTAAAAGCAGGCGAAGTATTAACGAACGGACAATTAATCAGCATTATGGGTGCGGGTGCTGTTGGTGCTTTAGCTTATACATTTTCTGATAGTTTCTGGTTCTCGGCTGTAGAATCTGAGGTTTATGCACAATCATCATTATTCACTGCAATCGTTTTTTGGGGTATTTTAAAATGGGAAGCACATGCTGATGAACCAAGAGCCGATAGATGGTTATTGTTTATCGCCTATATTATGGGTTTATCAATCGGCATTCACCTTTTAAACTTATTAACGATTCCTGCAATTGCTTTTATTTATTACTTCAAAAAATCAGAAAAAGTTACAACCACTGGTATTTTTAAAACTCTTTTTGTTGGTATTTTAATATTGGGTGTAATTCAATATGGTATTATTCAATATCTCGTTTCATTTGGAGCTTACTTCGACTTGTTCTTTGTAAATACTTTAGGCTTAGGATTTGGAACTGGTGTATTATTCTTCGCACTTTTAGTTATTGGTGCATTAGTTTGGGGGATTCGTTATTCTATCAAACATCAAAAGAAACTTTTAAACCTAGGTTTAATTTCTACCGTTTTAATCATTTTCGGTTATGCATCGTTCTCGATGATTATCATTAGAGCTAAAGCAGATCCAAATTTAAATAACAGCGCACCTAAAGATGCTTTCTCTTTCTTGAGTTATCTAAACCGTGAACAATATGGCGACAGGCCATTGGTATTTGGTCCGAACTATAATTCAGAAAGAACTGGTGTAGAACAAGGAAAAACCATTTGGAGAAAAGGTGCTGAAAAATATGAAGTTGCAGGTAAAAAAAGTGATTATCAATATAGTGATAACACATTTTTACCACGTATGTATAGTGATGACCAGAAACATGCTGAGTTTTACAAAGAATGGATGCATCTTGATGAAAGTAAAAAACCAAATACCGTAGATAACATTGGTTTCTTATTCAGTTATCAAATTGGCTACATGTATCTTCGATATTTTGGATGGAACTTTGTTGGTCGCCAAAACGACGAACAAGGTCAGGGAAGTGGTTTTGAAGGTACTTCTTTAAGTGGAGTTAAGCCAATTGATGCAATTTGGCATGGCGACCAAAGCCATTTACCTCCATCAACGGTAGATAATAAAGCCTATAATAGATTCTTCTTCCTACCTTTAATTATTGGTTTAATGGGTGCTATCTGGCATTTTGGCCGTAATCAAAAAGATGCAGGTGTTGTTGGGTTATTATTTTTCTTTACAGGTATTGCAATTGTTTTATACCTGAATCAAAAACCATTAGAACCACGTGAACGTGACTACGCTTATGTTGGCTCATTTTATGCTTTCTCCATTTGGATAGGCCTGGGCGTTTTAGCCATAAAGGAATGGTTATTTAAAAAGCTAACCCCAGCAACAGGCGCAATCGCTGCAACAGTTATTGGTTTATTTGCAGCGCCAGTAATTATGGCTCAACAAGGATGGGATGACCACGACCGTTCTTCGAAACTAGTTGCTCACGATATTGCTTTAGATTATCTTCAATCTTGCGCACCAAACGCTATTTTATTTACCTATGGAGATAATGATACCTACCCTTTATGGTACATCCAAGAGGTAGAGAAAGTTCGCCCGGATGTTCGTATTGTAAATTTAAGTTTGTTTGATACCGATTGGTACATCAACGGAATGAAGCAAAAACAAAACGATTCTGAACCTTTACCAATTTCGATGAAAGAGTCGCAGTTTGTACAAGGAGAACGCGATGTGATGCCGTACGATGATTATAAAATTGCAGGTAGCGTAGAAATTAAAAACGTTGTAGATTTATTATTATCTGATAATCCTGATGATAAAGTTGCAATGCAAGATGGCACTAAATCGAACTTCTTGCCTACTAAAAACTTTAAACTAACCATTAATCCACAAGAAGTAATTAGCACCGGAACAGTTGCTGCTGCTGATGCAGATAAAATTGCACCGGTAATGGAATGGAAGTTTAACAAAGGTTACGTAACTAAAGGAACTTTAGCCATGTTGGATATTCTTGCTCACAACAACTGGAAAAGGCCAATTTATTTCGCTTCTACGGTTCCTTCAGATCAATATAATGGCTTAGGTAGCTATTTATACAGTGAAGGGTTAGCATTGCGCTTATTACCTTTAAAAGCGGACACAACTGCAAGTGATGAAAGAGAAGAGTTACTTAACACACCTGTTCTGTATAAAAACGTGATGGAAAAATTTAAATGGGGCAATATGAAAACTGCAACATATTTAGATCCTCAATCATCTGATGATACATTTATTTTCACAAATCTATTCAGCAGCCTAACTGGAAGCTTAATTAAAGAAGGTAAAATTGAAGACGCAAAGAAAGTTGTAGATAAGTATTTTGCTGTGATGCCTGAGAAATTCTACGGCATTCGTACCGTAGTTGTAAAATACTACATGGCAGAAAATTTATACAAAATTGGTGAAACAGAAAGAGCAAACGAAATTCTGCTTAAATCGGGTGATTATATTCAAAAAGAATTAACCTACTTGGCCGATATTTCTAACTCGAAAGGAAGTTTAACAGGCACACAGAATGTTCAAACCGGATTGTACTATTTAGATAGAATGATTAAAACAGCTAAAGCTGTTGGACAAACAAAAGTAAGTGCCCAACTCGAAAAACAATTTACAGGCTTAGAAGCCAGATTTTCAGGTTATTTTGGTCAGCAACAAGGTCAATAGATTAAATTGACAATACTAAAAACGCAGCTGCAAATAATTTGTAGCTGCGTTTTTAGTATTCAGACTAATTCCTTAAGTATGAATTGACTTGCTTAATAAAACTCTCAGTAAAGACTTACGAAGTTTTATAAACGCACAAGAAGAAACTTCGTAAGTATGGGTTAAAAACCAAAGCAAAAAAAATCCTGCAAGACAAGTAGTCATGCAGGATTTCAATATAATTAGCTAATGATTATTCATTCACAACACCCATCGCACAGAATTTATCAATTCTCTGCTCGATAAGTTTATCGGTTTTCAATTTACCTAATGATGCTAAATCTTTAAGGATATATTCTTTTAAAGTTTGTCCCATTTGTTCAGGATCTTGATGTGCTCCACCTAGTGGTTCTGGAATAATACCATCAATCAACTTATTCCCAAACATATCGTCTGAAGTTAATTTTAAGCATTCTGCAGCCTTTTCTTTAAAATCCCAGCTTCTCCATAAAATAGAAGAACAAGATTCAGGAGAGATAACAGAATACCATGTATGCTCCAACATATAAACTCTATCACCTATGCCAATACCTAAAGCACCACCCGATGCACCTTCGCCTACGACAACACAGATAATCGGTACACGTAAAACCGACATTTCTAATAAGTTTCTGGCAATAGCTTCACCTTGTCCACGCTCTTCGGCTTCTAAACCTGGGTAAGCACCCATCGTATCAATAAAAGAAACTACTGGCTTGTTAAACTTTTCGGCTAAACGCATTAAACGTAAAGCTTTTCGATAGCCCTCTGGGTTCGCCATACCAAAATTGCGAAACTGACGCTCTTTTGTATTCTTACCTTTCTGATGACCGATAACCATTACTGTTTGACCATTAATAGTTGCAAAACCGCCAATAATTGCTTTGTCGTCTTTTACCGTTCTATCTCCGTGTAACTCTATAAAATCATCGCAAATCATACTTATATAATCAAGCGTTTGCGGTCTGTCTGGGTGGCGGCTCATTTGAACCTTATTCCAACCAGTTAAATTTTTATATAAGTTTTGGGTAGTTTCATCTAATTTACCATCAAGCTCGTCTAACGTGGCAGACATATCTACCTTAGTTTTTTCGGCCACTTGCTTAACCTTTTCTATCTGCTGAACTAAATCGGCAATAGGTTTCTCAAAATCGAATGATGTTTTTATCTGCTGCATAATTGGGTTACAAAAATAAGCAATTATTTTTAGTTTGCAGTTAACAGTTTTTTTTAAGCCGCCACATTAAAATTATTTTATTGGCATCATTAAGCTTGTATTACCACCAGCTTGAGTAGTTGGCAATTTACCATCCCACTTTTTAATCCATTCTTGCTGTATTAACATTGGCGTTAAAGACGATTGCCTTAAACGATTGGCCTCAGATTCTGACTTTGCTCTAACCAACAATGCCTGAGCCTCACCAGTTGCGGTTGCCACTTTAACTTTAGCCTCTGCATCAGCTTGTTTTGCTTGATTTTCGGCCTTTAATCTTGCCTGAATCGAAGCATTTTTCTCATCAATCATTTGTCTTAAACTTTCTGGAGGCGTAATTGCCGAGGTTAACTGGTCGTAAACAAAGCCATCTTTGCTTAAGTTTTTGGTCAGAATCATTTGAATTCTATCCTCAAAACGCTCTCTATTACTCATTACAGAATCAGAACTGAAAGAGTTTGCAACAATCCGGTACGCATCGTAAATGGTATTACGCATAAATTGCTGTTCAATTTCTGCCAAAGGCTTACGATACTGTCTGTAAATCTGCGGAACCATTGTAGAATTTACATGATAGTTTAGTTTAGGGTCAACTTTAAATTCCGCAGCATCTCTTGTAGTAACTACAAAAGGCTCATAATCTACCGACTGTGTGTAGGTCGGGAACTCAACTATTTTGGTTGTCCATGTATTGTACCAAACACGCCCTGTTACAATTGTAATGTTATCAACACCTCTATCTGTGCCATATAAGTTAATTTTTATGCCAACATTACCAGCGTCAATATTTTCGTAGGTAAAGGGCTGTATAACATAAACGATAATTAGCGCAACCAATATTGCACCATATTTTATTAATCTTTTTATTAAAGGTTTTCTTCCGGTTTCTTCGTATTCCATGAGCGTTAAAAGGTTTTTAGTAGTTTTTTGATAGGAAAATATAATATAATTAGTGCCAGAACAATTTCAACAACGCCGATTATCACTTTAAAATCAGACGGTTGACTGATTGCATTTACACCTATGGTAATAAGTGCAATGGCTACAATTATGCAAATTAGATTGAGAACGATATTCATTGTTACTTGGTTTATAAACGAAATATAAAAATTTCATTTATGATATCAAACTTACATTAATGATTTGAAAAGCAATGACAGTAAAATATAGGTAGGTTTCTGCCCCGCTATCTCTGCTGCCATGAAAAATGGCGTTCGTTCTACCGGGTTTAGATTATCCAGTTTTTACAACTATAAAGGGTTTTAGTTGCAGCTGCCGAAGTTAAATAGCACTGATTGAAGGGAGAATACTTTTTTGCGGTAATCCTGAGCGTAGCCTAAGGAGAGCAAAAAATATTGTAGCGCAAAGCAGTACGAACGATTAATATTTCTACTGTATTTGCGCTACAAATTATATAAATAAACTTTAAAAAAGTTCCAATAAAAACTGCTGATTTAAGAAAATAAATGCTTTGCAGCAGCAACTTGAAAAGTCTTAAATTCTAAAAAATCCTGGCCTAAAATTTAGCCGCTTCGCCAGCTTTAGGCAACGCTTTTTTAATAAACTCTCGAATATGATTATTAGAATTTTTTAAATCTTCTTTACGCAGGTACATCATGTGCCCGCTACGATAACCTTCCCAGCTCATTCTATCTTGCAATTTACCGGCTGCATCTAATTGCCACATGCTATACTTTGCATTAAAATAATCACAGGCACCATCGTAATAACCAGACTGAACCAATAAATGCAGATATGGATTTTGAGCCATGGCTTGTCTTAAATTATCGCCAGTATTATCTCCTGTTTTATCCCAGGGATAAACCGAACCGAACATGTTGTATTTCAAATCTGTTTTATAATTTAGCTCATTTCTGATGTACATATTAATTGCCGGAGTAAAAGAATGCAACCAGGAAGTAAGCTCTGCGTTGTAATCTGGTCCATCGCCGGCAGTCATTTTATCTACGCCTTTGTATCGCGAATCTAAACGGCCAACTGTAAATCCTTTATCTCTTAGAAGTTCTTTCCAGAAGAAATTTGTTGGTACATCAAGATTATAATCTAAAAATACTTTTTCTGAAATGCCCGAATAACGAGCCATTTTTGCAGCAATGGCTTTCTTTTTATCGGCACTTAACATTCCGCCTTGCGAAATAGCAGGAATAACTTCGTTAATGGTAAAACTCTCTACCTCTGGCAGCATTGCAGTTAAATCTTTCGATTGTAAATCTGATGGCAAAGCTTTATGATACCATGCAGTAGCTGCGAAATATGGCAAACGCAAAGCCGCATCAACCGGACCGCTACGCTCTATACCCAATTCTGTAGGCGAAACTAAAACAACACCGTTTAAATACATCCATTGGCTGTTTTGCAATTCTAAAGCTAAACCTGAAACACGAGTTGTTCCGTAACTTTCGCCAATTAAAAATTTAGGAGAAGCCCAACGATTATTTCTGGTAACGAAAGTATTAATCCATTCGGCCAGATATTTTATATCAGCACGGACACCAAAGAATTTATTTGTTGGAATATCTTTACTAACCGCTCTTGAATAACCTGTGTTTACCGGATCGATGTAAACAATATCGGCAACATCTAAAATAGAATATGGATTTTCTTTGTAACCGTAAGGCTGAACCGGATAACCTTCATCATCTATATTTAAAACAACCGGACCAGTATATGCAATATGCATCCAAACAGATGCAGAGCCAGGGCCACCATTAAACGAAATAACCAAAGGCCTTTTATCACGATTTTGGATATCGCTTCTTTCGTAATATGTGTAAAATAAACCAGCAATTGGTTTACCATCTTCATCCCAAACGGGTAAAGTGCCTGTTGTGGCTTTATAAGGAACTGATTTACCATCAATATTTACTGAATGGTTAGTAACTACAGCGCTTTCAACTTTAATAGCTCGTTCGCTACCTGTTGGCTTCGGTTCCTCTTTAATGGTTACCTGTGATGTGGTTGTGGTTTCTTTAGCTGGCGCTCTTCTAGACGCTTGCTGTGCATTTGCGAAAAAACCTGCAAGCATACAGGCAGAGAGTAAGAGTTTAAATTTCATTTAGTTTATGGTTTGGGATATAAATATCAAATTAAAGTGGCTCTAATCAAAAAAGCATTGAAAATGTTACCATAAAAAAACGACACTGCTTTACGCAATGTCGTTTCAAAATTTTGTTGTATTAAATATTATTTATCCCACCAAACTTTTCCAACCAACTTATCGCCGCCAGGAACCGCAGCCGAAGCAGCTTTATAGTTTGTCGCATTCGATACGCCTTCTCCTAAAGGATAAGGAAAACGGCGAGGAATTGAACCACCAGTATTTGTATTTGGATATACAATTGGTGTTAAAACAGGCAAGCCTGTTCTTCTCCAATTAGACCATGTTTCGTAGAAATCTAGCATAGTAATGGTGTGCGCCCAATATTGAGTAGAAATCATTTCTAAACCATTAGCTGCAACGTAAGGGTGTGCAGTTAAATAAGTTGCCGCATCGCTTGCATTTACCGCCATACTTGCATCGTATTGAGAAAGGAAAGTCATTGCTGATGTTACACCAGCATTGTAATGTGCTGCTGCCGAGCCACCAATATTAAAACGTTGTGCAGCTTCGGCCCACATTAATTCGCTTTCTGCGTAAGTTAAAATGAAAGTGTTTCCATCTCTTTTTAACATACCAGGATTTGGTGATGAATAATCAGTAAAATCTGTATAAGAAGCATCCTGACGAACATCTCTAACTGCAATACCACTTAAATCTTTCCCATTAGGCATACCTTTTTGAACAGATGCCGTGGTAATAAACGCCGAGTTTTGAACTTTCGTTGCATCTGTTAAATACAATTTTGTAACAGCCACTTTGCTTAAACGCGGATCATTATTTGTTTTTAAGTAGTTAATAAAAGTATTACTCCATCTAGTGTAGTAGTTTTCTTGCCCACCATCTCCTAGTAAAACCTGTGCGTTTCTATTTTGTGTTACACGACCACCGTTTGCATCGTGCTTAAAGAAAGCGTTGTCGCCATCGCTGGTCATTGTTTTACCAACAGCCTTTGTAATATAGGTTTGCGCCAAAGTAGCATCGGCCTTAGTTAAACGCATAGCCATCCGCAACATCAAACTATTACCAAAACGTTTCCATTTGGCAACATCACCTGCAAAAACTAGGTCGCCAATAACTACATCGCCAGAAGCATTTAATGCAGTCGAAGCTTCATCTACTTCTTTTAATAAATCTGTATAAATGGCCTGCTGAGTATCATATTTTGGATAGAGAATTGCAGAGTAATACCCCTTTCCTGCATCAGAATATGGAATATCTCCGTACAAATCTGTTAATCTTTCGAAAATTAAGGCTTTCCAGATTCTACCCATTTGATGAATATTGTTGTATTGTGCTTTACCTCTGGTAAATTCAACCAAATCAACGGCATATTTTACCTGGTCAGGATAAGCCTTTTCCCAATAAGCAGCAGTATAACCTTCGTTTAACATATACTTATCTCCGGCCCAATATCCTATTACAGATGATAATCCTTGCATCATAGTTGCAGAGTAAATTAAATTCCCTCTCCATGTTTCGTATGCAAAATCGGTACTACCTGTATAAGTTAGTTGTGCCGTAGATAAGAGATAATTTGGATTGTATTGATCCTGACTTACTGAAACAGGATCTGTATTTATTTTCTCAAAGTTTTTGGTACACCCAGATATTAGCACTATGCCAGATAATAAAAGTGGTACGTATAATTTTATGATCGTTTTCATTTTCAATTCGTTTAAAGGATTATAACTTAACACTTAAATTTAGACCGTAAGTACGTACTGGTGGAACACCACCCAACTCCATACCTGGTATTGTTGCATTATAACTCGATTCAGGGTCGATGTTATCCGTTTTCTTCATCAGGATAAATAAGTTACGACCAACGAAACTTACATTTAAGCCCTTAATTTTGTTGTTAAACATTTTAGCAGGGAAATTATAACCAAGTATAACTTGTCTGAATTTGATAAAACTTGCATCCTGAACAAACTGTTTTGAAACGTTATTGGCGTAAGTGCTGTAATAATTAGCAGCATTAATTCCTAAAGCATCTCTGTTTTCGAGCGTTGCCTGATGTAAGCCAAAAACATAGCCATAATAATCTGTTGCAGAGAAGATTTTACCACCCCATTTGCCATCGATTAAGAAAGATAGATTTACACCTTTATAACTGAATTCGTTGTTCCAGCCAGCTGCCCACTTATTATATGCGGAACCGTAAGCTTTTAATTCGCCTCTTTGTGGTGCGCCATTCGTATCCTTTACAATATTACCGCTTGCATCATACAAGAAATCATAAGCCATTACCTGTCCAATTGCCATTCCTTCTAAATTTTGTAAGAAACCTACGTTACTTCTAGAAGTTGCTAACAATTGCGAGGCTGTTCCTGGTGCAAGTGTAATTACTTTATTATCGTTATAAGAACCATTTATGCTTGATGTCCAGTTAAAATCATTAGTTTTTAAAACCACTCCAGAAACTAATGCTTCCAAGCCTTTATTTCTAAGTTTACCAATATTTAATACGGCACCACTATAGCCAGTTGTGGTTGATGTTGGCACCGGAAGAATCTCATCAGTAGATTTTTTATTATACCAAGTAAGGTCTAAACTCAATCTGTTATTAAAAAACTTCATTTCTGTACCAATTTCTAACTCGGTAGCTTTTGATGCACGAAGAGATGAATTTGGTATAGAAGGATTTACAATATTTCCAAGTGGACTACCATTAACGGTCTCACTTCTTAAGTTATAATAAAGTTGAGTTTGAAAAGGTATTGTAGCCTGACCAACCATTGCATAACCAGCTCTTAATTTACCAAAGCTTAAGAATGATGGTTTCCATAATTCAGAAAATACAAATGAACCACTAACAGAAGGATAAATTACATTAAGTTTATTATCTCGTCCGGGCGTAGCAAGTGTAGAGAACCAATCCGATCTGGCGCTTCCTGTTAAATATAAAACATCTTTATAAGCTAATTCTAAAGTTCCATAAACCGATTGAGTTTCCTGATCTTGCTTGTAAGCAGAAACCGATTTACCACCAGTATTTGCTAAAGTATATATTCCGAATAATTGAAATGAAGCTCCTCCATTTGTAACGGCTTCGCTTTTAGTACGGCGATAACTGGCACCTAAATTTGGTGTAATAGAGAAATCATCAATTTTAAAGGATTTACCAACTAAACCATCAATGTTTATATCAGAAAATTTACTGTTTTGCTCAGTATATCCACCATCGGCATCATAAGCAGTGCCAGATGGAGTTACAGCAATATAACTGTCGTTATAAGAATCTCTTCCGGCTCTGCCTTGTAAAAATAAACCATTGTCGAAAGTATATTTAGCACTAAAAGAACTTAACAACCTCTCCCTTTTGGTATCGTGAATAAAATCGTTAGCAGCGAACCATGGATTTGTTGCGTAAGGATTACCAGTATTATAAGACAACTCACTTCCATCTGGATTTTTACCTGGTTGTAGAGTTGCAATATTAACACTAGTAGGTAAAAATGCTGCATTATAATTTGCATTACCCGCTCCATCAGATAACATCGGTCTGTTTTTTGCCTGCTCTAAAATATAGTTAATTCGGGCATCAATAACCAGATTTTTAATTGGGTCGAAGGTCCCCGATAAGGTGAAGTTTTGCCTGTCTAAACCAGAGTTTGGCACGACAGAATTATTAGTTAAATCACTTGCCGATAAACGGATTACGCCACCAGTAAAGCTTTTATTAAGAGCGAGCGTATTTGTCCAGGTACCACCAGTTCTGTAAAAGTCTTCAATATTGTTTTCTTGTGCAGAATATGGTCTGCTTACGCCATCAAATTGAACGACATTGCTGCCATCTAATCTTGCGCCCCAGCTTGAACTTCCTGTTGAAGCAGCTGCAAGTTGTGTTGCTGGTTTTTGTCCATTTACACCCTGACCATAAACATATTGCCAGTTTGTTCTATCCATTACCTGCTCGGCAACGTAATTACTACTGAACTCTATACTATTACCTTTTCCACTTTTTGTAGTGATTAAAATTACACCAGCTTTGGCTCTATTTCCATACAAAGCAGATGCAGCAGCACCTTTAAGCACCGATATGCTTTCGATATCATCAGGATTTAGGTTGCTAATGGCATCGCCCAAATCTGGTGCATTATCGTATTGTCCTCCATTATTACCAATTCCAATTGTGCTACCAAAACCAACTGGTGCACTTTCCATAGGAATTCCATTTACAACGTATAAAGGTTGGCTTGATGAGCCTAGACTAGAAACACCGCGAATAGTAACATTTGACGCCGCTCCTGCTCCACCAGAAGTACCAGCAATATCTAAACCTGCAACTTTACCAACAAGGGAGTTGGTAATATTATTTTCACGAGCTTGCGTTAAGGTTTCGCCACCAATTTGAGTAACTGAATAACCCAAAGCTCTTCTTTCTTTTT
Source organism: Pedobacter jamesrossensis (assembly GCF_042650905.1). Taxonomy (NCBI): domain Bacteria; kingdom Pseudomonadati; phylum Bacteroidota; class Sphingobacteriia; order Sphingobacteriales; family Sphingobacteriaceae; genus Pedobacter; species Pedobacter jamesrossensis. The sequence continues at coordinate 89,157 of NZ_JBHSBY010000145.1, forward strand.
TAATACCTAATGCGGTAACCACAACATCGGTAAGTTGCTTTGTATCTTCGGTTAATACAATATCTATAGCAGTTTGAGTACCTATCGAAACTTCTTTTGTTTGAAAACCAGCATATGATATTACTAAAGTGGCATTTTCTGGCGCATTTAAGGTAAATTTACCGTTAACATCTGTCGATGTTCCGATAGCCGTTCCTTTTACCCGAACAGTTGCTCCGGGTAGCGAGCCGCCTTGCGCATCTTTAACTGTTCCCGAAACTGGAACCTCCTTATTTCTGCTGATAACAATTAAGCCACCATCAGAAACAGAATACTTTAAGTTTGTTCGATTTAAAATTGTAGATAAAACATCGGTTACTAATGTATTAGAAACCGTTATGCTTACATCCTTATTAACCGGAACATAAGAAGAGCTGTAAACAAAATGGTAACTGCTTTGCTGCTCTATAATCTGTAATACCCTGGCTAGTTTTGTTTTCTTTACATCGAGTGAAATTTTTTCCTGGGAAAAAACCGATGCAGAAACATTAAGACAGGTAATGAAAACCATGATACAGGTTAGTTTCATTAGCATAATGAATTTTAAAAGCCTCCTGTATTTCGGATGCCCTTGCAGTAAGTAATAATAAATCATATTTTTGTTTTTTTGGTTGCATAATTATTTGGCAGCAATCTGTTTGCGCATAAACTGCCATTGATTAATCAAAGAAGAATTTTGGAAGGGCGGTGCGCCAACACCGTCCTTTTTTATCTACTTTGAGATGATTATTTGATTCCCTTTTATCTCATATTTAAAATTTTCTACTTTTTGTAAAGCCGACATAACCTGTTCTATACTTTCGTGGCTAAAAGTTGCCGTGAATCGATATTTTTCTATTTCAGGATCGGCAAATTTTATTTCTACATTGAACCACTTTTCCAAAACGCTTTGTATTTGATCGAAATCCTGATCGTAAATTTCAATTCGATTTTGAGTCCATGCTGTTTCTACAATCGTACTGTCTTTTATTAAAGTATAATGGTTAATTATAATTTCAGGACGGGTTGCTGCAGGTTTTAAAATCTTCTGTTTCTCTTTAACAACAACATTTTTATAAAATGTAACTTTTTGACTTGGTTTAAGGGTTATGGTGCCACCATTTCCATTTACAGCTTCCATTGTAATTAAACCCCGAATTAAAGTTGCTTCTGATGAAATTTCATCAGGATATGCCTTAACATTAAATGCAGTACCTAAAACATTGATATCAAATTCACTTGTATGAACCTTAAAGGGCTTGTCCTTATTGTGAACAACATCAAAATAAGCTTCTCCTTTTAAAACAACTTCGCGAGTGCTTTCGTTAAACGCTGCACCTATCGAAATAGAACTTTTTGCATTTAGAAGAACTGTAGAGCCATCAGAAAGTGTAATTTTTTTTCTTTCTCCACTTTTTGTTGTAAAAGTATGGGCTACCGCAATTTCAGCTTGTTCTTTTCTTGAGCTGTAGTTTCGGTACAGGAAACCAATGCTCGCAACTAATAAAATCGCCGCAGCAATTTTTAACCAATTATATTTTCTATAAATTCTGATATTTTTTCTTTCATCAGTATCCTGCTTTAGTATTTCAACCTGATTATTTAATGAACGTTTGTTACCACTTAAAATAAAATGTAATCTTTTTGCTTCGGCGATAACACCTGCTTGCTCTGGGTGAGCCGAAATATATTTCTCCCAATATCCAACACAGAGCTTATCAGTTCCTTCGCAAAATTGCTGAAAGGTACTATCAACAAGAAAGTCTTCTGCATTGAATTGACTTCTATCAATCATTATTATTTGGCTTTTATATATCAGTGCCTAAAAAGTTTACTTTTTCCTAAAGAAATTTTAACTTTTTTTTAACAGGACGAAATATATGCCTTACAGACTAATAGAGTGACAAAATTAATGTTGGATATTTAACTCTCTAGCCAACCATTTCGATCGAAGCCGAGAACCACGAAGTGCTCAGCGTACCTAAATCTTTTAAAGTAGTAAAAACTAGATCCAAAGATCCCTCCGTTGCGCTACGCTCCAGTCGAGATTACGAAAAACCATATATCGTCATACGAGAAAGCCAATTTTTTAAGGAATTATTATGCTCTTTTAAGCTTTAAGTTCCTTGCGAAGTACCTTTAAGGCATCATAAATAGTATTGTAAGCAGTTTTAATCGTTTGGCTAGTCTGCTCGGCAATTTGTTCATAACTCAAACCATCAAAAAATTTGAGATGAATAAGTTGTTTTTGTCTGAAAGTAAGTTTTTCCAGAGCATTTTTTAGTTGATATTTTACCAATTCATCACTTTGTACCTTAACAATAAACTCCTCATAACTCATTTCCATCCAATCGCCCTCAGCACCAGCATTAAAAAGTGCGTCGTTAACTTTTTTCTTGCGTTCTAAAATCCTCAAGAGTTTACGTTTGAGGAAAGTGCGGAGATAGGCTTCAACATTATCTACACGATTTAATGTCTCGTGTTTTTCCCAGATTGTGGTAAAAACCAAATCTGTAGCTTCGCTTGATATATCTGCATCAGCACAAACCCGAATACCAAAATTTACTAAAGGGTAATAAAGTTCTTTGTAAAGATCAAAAAAAGCATCCTTGTCCCCGGCACGTATTCGTTCCCATAGCAGGTGATGCATTAATTTGTTCTCCATATATTAGTTAGTTGTTAGGGTATTCTTAGCTAAAATAGATAAATTATAATGCAAAAAACCTTTGATAATCAGATTTCTTTTATAAACTCTAATCATCAAAGGCAAAAGCAGTATAAATTGATGTTACTTTAAAGCGACTTTGCTAAAAACATGATATTCTCCGGGTGCTAATGTTCCAGAATAGGTATTTGATGACAAATTTATTGAGCTACCAACTGCGTCCATCCAAACACCAGATGCACCAAAATCTATGTTAGCAGATTGATTGGCAACGTCGAAATTGCCAACAACTATAACAGTATTTGAACCTTCTACGAGTTTTATGTATTTAACTCCACCAGCTAAATTGTATGTAGAATTGTTTGAATTAAAAATACTGTTATTCTTCTTTAAGTTGATAAACTTAGCGTAAGCATCGTATAAAACTTTTCGATTTGGATCGCTGAAATATTCCCACTTAATGGGTTTTTCACCAGTTCTTCCGTTAAAATCGATATTTATATCGTAACCCAATTCTCCGAATTGCCATACCATTTTTGGCCCGGGAATACTGAAAAGAAAAGCGACAGCCATCTCTTGGCGTTTTAATGAGGTTGGCAAATTGCCTTTGATTAAATAACTTCCCGACATGTTTCCAAAAGAAATATTTTTGTAGTTCAAACGCTCTTCGTCATGACTTTCGCCATAGGTAATTAAACCATCAGCTCTGCTAAAGCCATGTTTAGCATAAAATCCCCATGAGAAATCAGAATTTGCTAACCAACCCATAGTGGCTTCGTTCATGTTATAATTTAGGTTATTCCACAGCATCATTCCTTCATCAGCTAAAACCTTTTCTTCTGATTCTTCGGCAAAATGCTCTAAAATCACATAAAAATTATTTGGATCGATGCTTTTGATATAACTATTATAATCTTTCCAAATCGCTACTCTACCTGCATCGTACTTTCTAAAAACGGCATCATCCGATGATGGTGTTTGGGTAAATCCTTTAGATAAATCGAAACGGAACCCATCAATTTTATATTGCTGCATCCAGAATTTCATTACATCTTTCGAAAACTTTTTTGTGGCTGCACTTTCGTGATTAAAATCGTAACCTACATTAAACGGATGTTTTGCATCAACATTAAACCAAGGGCTATTTGCAGTTGGTTTCGAACCATCAAAGTATAATTGTACCATTGGCGATTGCCCGAAAGAATGATTTAAAACCATATCCATAATTACAGCAATGCCCTTTCCATGGCACTCATCGATAAAATTCTGCAAAGCCGTTTTGGTTCCATAATATTTATCAGGAGCAAAATAAAATGATGGATTATAACCCCAGCTTAAATTTCCTTCAAACTCGTTTACAGGCATTAATTCAATTGCATTGATGCCTAAAGCAAGCAAATAATCGAGCTTTGCTAATGTAGAAGTATAATTATGTTCGGCAGTAAAGTCGCGGATAAGCAATTCATAAATCACCAAATTGTTTTTCTCCGGACGGGTAAAACCAGTGTTTTTCCAAGTATAAGTTGGTTGATTGGCCATCATTGTGCTTACAATACCTGTAGTTTTTCCGGCAGGATAAGCTTTTAAATTCGGATAGGTAATCGCAGAAATATAACTATCGTTTGCTGGATCAAGAATTTTCTCACAATAGGGGTCTGCAATTTTCAAAGTGCCATCAACTAAAAACTGATAAGCATATTCTGTGTTTGCGTCCAAATTATCAATTTGAACCCACCAGGTATTTGCGTCAGATGTTTTTTTCATTACCGATACTGTAGCTGACCAATTATTAAATTCTCCGATTAGCGAAACAGAACTTTTTCCGGGAGCATATAAGGTTACAATTGCCGATTTGCCATTATTGATAAATGCGACTCCATCTTTAGCACCAGCAGGTAATTCTGTTGATGGAGTTATTGGCGTTTCAATTCCACCATCTGTAGCTGCTTTTTTGCACGAGGAAGTAAAGGCTGCTACCAAAAGTAGCAGATAGAATATTTTTTTTTTCATTTGGTTAGGAATTTATTAACCGCTAAGAGGCTCAAAGGATTCGGCAAAGAAACGCTAAGCAAGTTTTCTTAGCGTTTCTTGCCATTTATCTTTGTAAACTTTGCTGTTAAGTTAATTTATACAGATCGGTTTTCTTCTATCCCAAGTTCGGTAGCTAAAACATTATTGATTTTCTTTGGCTCTCTAATGAAGAGATAACAAATTATAGCGGCTAAAATCATTAACCCACCACCCAACTGAACCGCTAATAATCTATCGTTATTTAATACGTTACGCATTAACCAACCGAAACCTAATGAGGCAATAATTTCTGGAAGGACAATAAAGAAATTGAAAATCCCCATATAGATGCCAATTTTATCTTTGGGCAAACAGCCGCTTAACATAGCGTAAGGCATCGATAGAATACTTGCCCAGGCAACACCTACACCTGTCATACATAGATAAAGCATATTTTTATCGTGTACCCAAGCCACACTAATTAAACCAATTGCGCCACAAAGCAAACAAATAGCATGTGTTGTTTTACGACCTAAAGCATCGGCTATTTTTGGCAAAACTAAAGCAAAAAGGAAAGTGATTACGCTATAATAAGCTAAAGTTAAACTTCCGAAATCGGCACCATGAGCATAAACCGGATCGGCGGCATCTTTGCCACCAAAAACATTTACAGCTACAGCTGTAGTATAATAAAACCACATTAAAAATAACCCTGGCCATGTAAAAAACTGAACCAATGAAACAATTTGCATACGCTTTGGCATATTCCTTAATGCATGAAAAATTTCACGGGCACCACCACCGAAACCTTTATTGCTCTCTCGTACTTTCTCTTTAAAATCTACATCCTGCGGTGGATACTCCTTAGTTGTAAGAACAGTCCACAACACAGCCACGAAGAAGAAAAATGCACCGATATAAAAAGAAAATTTTACGTTTTCGGGAATATTTCCTGGCGCTGCTGTATTATCCAAATGAAAAATATTATTCATTAACCAAGGTAACGATGAGGCCACACTTCCGCCTAAACCAATCATCATACTTTGCATAATGAAACCACGGTTAACCTGACTATCGGGCAATTTATCTGTAACAAAAGCACGGAAAGGTTCCATGGCAATATTACCAAAAACATCTAAAACCCATAATAATCCAGCGGCCATCCATAAAGCACTGCTATGCGGCATAAAAATTAATGCGATGCTGCTTACAATTGCACCAATCATGAAATAAGGTCTTCTTCTACCCCATTTTGGATGCCATGTTCTATCGCTCAAATAGCCAATAATTGGCTGAACCAAAAGCCCTGTTAGCGGAGCTGCCAAAAACAATAGCGGAACCTGATCTGGATTTGCACCAAGGTTTTCGTAAATACGACCCATGTTGGCACGTTGTAAGTCCCAGCCGAACTGGATTCCGAAAAACCCAACGCTCATATTAATAATCTGTACAAGCGTTAATTTTGGGTTCTCTAATATTGTTTTTAAGCTCATTCTATTTGGTTTTGATTAACCGCAAAGTTCGAAAAGAAAAATCCGCGAAGAAACGCAAAGCATGCTCTTCAATTTCTTTGCGTAAAAACTTAGCGTTCTTTGCGGTTAAAATTATTCATTTTTAAAATTCTATCACTTGCGCCGAAACTGGTTCAAGTTTTACCGGGATACTCGTTCCTGCGGGGATATTTAATTTCCTATCCGTTAACAAATCCGTAACCGGAGATGAAGATTTCACTTTAAGAATACTATCCGGAATTTCTATACTTGCCTCTAAAGTTTGGTTTCTATCGAAGTTTACCACAACTAAAAGTCGCTGTTTTCCTGAGTAACGAATGAAAGCATACATCCTGTTATTCATATTTCCAGTATGTGGCGCTTCGTAAGTATCACCGTGTAAAACAGCATCGCTCGTAGAAGTTACTTTTAATAACTGCTTGTAATAAGCTCTTAGTTTTAATTGATTTTCATCCAGTTGTTTTCCATCGAAAGCGCCATTATTCATCCATTTTTGATGATTCGGAACGCCCCAGTAATCGAATATTGTAGTGCGGTTATCATCACCGCCGAAACCTTCTTGTCCTTTGCCCGGTTCGCCGACTTCTTGCCCGAAATAAAGCATTACCGGACCAGAACCTAATGTTGCCGAAACCACCATCGCAGGCAATGCCAGTTCAGCTTTTCCTGCAAATCCAGCAGAAGCAATTCGTTCTTCATCATGGTTTTCTAAAAAGCGCAGCATACGATTGCCAAAACCAGCACTTTCTGATTGCCAAACATATTTAATAGATGCAACATCTGCATTCGGTTCATCTTTGATCAATCTTTTTAAGCCATCGTATAAACCAACTTTATCATATAGGTAATCGAATTTACCTTCATCTAAATATTGCTTATAAACCTTTGGATTATAAGCTTCGCCTAAGAAAATAATATCTGGATTTATGCTTTTAACCTGCGGAATAACCCAATTCCAGAACGCAATTGGCACCATTTCGGCCATATCGCAACGGAAACCATCCACATCCTTTTTTGCCCAATACACTAAAATATCACGCATTTTAGTCCACACAGGTGGAATAGGGTCGAAATGTTGTTGTTTGCCATTTTGATAATCTACGCCGTAGTTTAACTTAATGGTTTCGTACCAATCATCGCCTTTTGGTTGTGCCACAAATACATCGTTACCCGATGCTTTAGCTGGATTTTCATCAAAATGACCATCCTGCAAAGAAGAAATTGGCGTTTGTTGTGGCGCAAGCTGAGGAACTAAAAATTTTTGCCCTGGGATGTAATAAAAATCATTAGCAGGACTAAAACCTGCATTTACATCATCCTTTGCGCCGAAATCGATTACATTTTTAGGCTTCGCATAAGAATGATAACTTCTGGCTACGTGATTTGGAACAAAATCGATAATTACTTTTAAGTTTTTAGCATGAGTTCTTTTAACCAAAGCCTCAAACTCTTTCATCCTTCTGTTAACATCAACGGCTAAATCAGGATTTACATCATAATAATCGCGGATAGCATAAGGCGAACCAGCTCTACCTTTAACCACGTCTGCATCATCAACCTTTATTCCGTATTTAGAATAATCGGTTAAGCTGGCATGGGCAATGGCACCAGTGTACCAAACGTAGCTTACATGTAGTTCTTTAATGCCATCTAAGGCTTTATCCGTAATATCGTTAAATTTACCCGAACCATTTTGCTCAATGGTTCCGTAAGGTATATTTGTAGTGTTTTTATTTCCGAATAACCGGGGTAATAATTGGTAGATAACGATTTGTTTATCGTTCATACTTTTACTCTTTTTTTGTGCTAATGATGATGATGAAATACATAAAAAGAAAAGCACCGCTAAATAAGCTACTGCAATAAGATTGCTTCGTCGTTCCTTCTCGCCATAACAATTCACGAAGAAAATGTCGGTTTCTATTTTACTTTTTACATTTAAAATCATACCATTTCTTTAGTGTTAACTTTAATGTTGGCGTTACCTTTAAGTTGATAAACCTGATTTTTAATGGCAATTTCTAAATCGATATCATTGTTATTTTTAATATTGATACCATTTTCGGTAATATTTATTTTTAAAGTTGCGCCTCTAAAACCAATTGTAAATGAGAATGATTTCCATTGCGTTGGCAAAAACGGATTGAATAATAATTTACCATCTCGAACACGCATACCAGCAAAACCCTCTACCACACTCATCCAGGTTCCGGCCATCGAAGTGATATGCAAACCATCTTCAGTGTCGTTGTTATAATCATCCAAATCTAAACGGGCAGTACGTAAATAGAATTCGTAAGCGCGGGCTTCATCGTTTAATTTAGCCGCTAAAATACTGTGCACGCAAGGCGATAAAGAACTTTCGTGAACGGTACGTGGCTCATAAAAATCGAAGTTTCTTCTAATTGTTTCCAAATCATAATCTTCTTCGAAGAAATAGATTCCTTGTAAAACATCAGCCTGTTTTATGAAAGGCGAACGCAAAATTCTATCCCAACTCCATTTTTGATTTATGGGTCTATCAGATGCCGCTAAATCTTTAACCAGAATTTGTTCTTTATCTAAATAACCATCCTGTTGCAAAAAGATGCCTAACTTTTCATCTTGTGGGTAATACATTTTTTCGATAATATCTGCCCAATCGGCAAATTCTTTATCATCAAAATTTAAACTTTTTAATAAGCTTGTATATTTTTCTGGCTGTTGTTTTTTAACAATTCCGGCAGCTTCGGTTGCATATTTCATGCACCAGGTTGCCAGTAAATTGGTGTACCAGTTATTGTTGATGTTATTCTCGTACTCGTTGGGACCAGTAACACCGAGCATTACATATTGCTGCTTGTCGCCGCTCCAGTTTACACGTTGTTTCCAGAAACGAGCAATACCGATTAATACTTCTAAACCGAAATCGGATAGATAACTCTCATCACCTGTGTAACGGATGTAATTGAAAATAGCAAATGCGATGGCACCATTACGATGGATTTCTTCGAATGTAATTTCCCACTCGTTATGGCATTCTTCGCCATTCATAGTAACCATTGGATACAATGCAGCCCCATCTTTAAAACCTAATTTCGCCGCATTTTCTATAGCTTTGCCCAATTGTTTATGGCGATAAATCAATAAGTTTTTACTTACTTCTTGTGGCGCAGTTGCTAAGTAGAAAGGCACACAATACGCTTCGGTATCCCAATAAGTAGAACCTCCGTATTTTTCCCCTGTAAAACCTTTTGGACCGATATTCAGTCTGTCATCTTTACCAGTATAGGTTTGGAATAACTGAAAAATATTGAAACGAATTGCTTGTTGAGCAGAAACATCGCCTTCGATAACGATATCACTTTCTTCCCATTTTGTTGCCCAAGCCTTGGTTTGTTCTTTTAACAACGTATCAAAGCCTTTGGCAGTTGCTTTCGAGATCACCGATTTAGTTTCTTTTAAAAGGGATTCTTTTGGATAATTTTCTGAAGATAAATTTGCAGCGATTTTAACTAATGTAATTTCTTCGTTTGCTTTTACGTCTAAAGAAATGGCTTGTCCGACGAATTTCTCTTTACGAACTTCTTGTGGGTTTACTGATAATTTTTCTCCGTTTTTATAAACTTCGATGTTGCTTCCTGTGCAAACCTCAAACTCCGTTTTCTTGGTTCTTAATTTGATGTAAGCTCCGGTTCCTGTGATTTCATCAGAAACCATAGTCCAGAATTTTTCGTCGTAATTGCTATCTTGATTTTTAACATCACCATCAATAAAGGGCATTAACGTTAATTTACCATCAAAATCTACTGGCGTTATGCTGTAACGTATTGCCCCCACTTCATCATCAGCGATGCTGCAAAAACGAGTTGCTTTTACTTTTACAGTTTTGCCGTTCTTTAATTTCGCCGTGAAAGTACGTTCTAAAACACCAGCATGCATATTCAGTACGCGTTTGAAATCGCTTACTTCGGCTGTGGCTAAATCTAAAACCTCATCATCGATTTTCACTTCTATGCCTACCCAATTTGCAGCATTTAAAACTTTAGCAAAGTATTCAGGGTAGCCATTTTTCCACCAACCTACACGGGTTTTATCAGGATAATAAACACCGGCAACATAGTTACCAGGCAGAGTTTCGCCAGTATAAGTTTCTTCGAAGTTGGCACGCTGCCCCATTCGGCCGTTACCTAAGCTGAAAATACTTTCTGAAATTTTATTTAAATGTGGATCAAAGCCTTCTTCGATAATGTTCCACTCATCTGCTTTAATGTAATTCTTCATAATCTAGTATCGAGTAGTTAGTATCAGGTATTAAGACATGGAGCCTAAACCTTAAACCCTACACCTTTAACCTATAAACGCTCTAAATCTTTAACCGTTAATTTATCTAATCCACTTACCACAATATCTGCCTCGGTAAGTACACTTTTTTCGCCTATACCAATGGCTTTCATTCCCCCACGCTTTGCCGCTTCAACACCTGCGACTGCATCTTCAAAAACTACACATTCATCAGGCTGGAAACCCAAAAGCTCAGCACCTTTTAGAAATACCTCAGGGTCTGGTTTTGATTTGGTAACCATATTTCCATCTACAATTTCATCGAAGAAATGAGCGAGATTGGTACGCTCTAAAATGATTCCTGAATTTTTACTAGCAGACCCCAAAGCCAACTTATAACCCGCCTTGTGAATTTCGGTTAAAAAATCAACTGTTCCAGGTAAAACCTCAGCAGGTGTCATTTTTGTAATCATATCAACATACCAGCTATTTTTTAAGGTTGCCAGTTCTTCTTTTTCTGCATCTGTTTTCTCTACTTTACCCCAAGCCAATATTTTATTTAAGCTTTCTACCCGGCTTACGCCTTTCAATTGCTCATTTTGTTCTTCTGTAAAATCGAAGCCCATGGTATTAGCCAAACGTTTCCAAGCTTTATAGTGGTAAACTGCAGTATCGACCAAAACGCCATCCAAATCGAATAGGCAGGCTTTGATAGCTGATGTGAGATGTGAGATGTGAGCTGTATCTTGCATTTTTATAATTTTTGTTTCAGGTAGCGTATATCAAGTATAAAGATAAATCGCCCAATCTTTTTGCTTTAGTCTTTCAGGTTTCTAATTAATTTAATTCTAAAACTAAAGTTGTTTTAGCAGGAACTTTAATTTCTTTAAAGGATAAAGTTTCGTTACTAATTACATTTTTTGCTGCAGTAACTCCTTTCGTTCTTTCGGCAAACCTATCTGTACTTAAATTTTTCTCTTTTTCAGTATTATTTACAATCACCATTACTGTACCTTTTGCATTTTCATTGTAGCGAAAATATACGTAGATATCATCTTGCGGCACAAACTGCATTAGCTTTCCGGTTTGCAAAGCAGGACTATTTTTGCGGAAATTAGCTAAAGTTTTAACGAAACTGAATGCCTCATTTTCTTTATTTGTTCTGCCTTCGGCAGTAAACTTATCTTTTTTGTCTCCATCCCATCCTCCAGGGAAATCAGAACGTATTAAACCATCTGGATTAGAGAAATTTTTCATTAATATTTCTGTACCATAATACATTTGAGGAATACCACGCATAGTTAATAAAATAGACATGCCCATTTTATATTTATCGAAATCTTCACCAACCATTGAATAAAAGCGGCTCATATCGTGATTGTCTAAAAAGATGCAGTTTGTATTAGGATTTTTATAAAGGAAATCATGAGCCAGCGTTGCATAAACACGATTAATACCATCTACCCAGCCATTTTTACCATTAATGCCCTCATAAATTGCATCCTTTAAAGTCGCATCGATTATGCCTTGTAAATGCGTATCGAACCCACGATTTACTGTGTTACCTCCTGTAAAAAATGCCTGGTTCGCAACCGCAGTAACTAATGTTTCTCCAAAAACTGAAAGATGAGGGAATTCTGCTTGTAATTTTAAAGCCCAATCGGCCATGTAAACCGGGTCGTTATAACCGTAAGTATCTAAACGCAAACCATCAATTCCTGCATATTCTATCCACCAAATATGGTTTTGAGTTAAATAATTTTGAACAAAAGGATTTGTTTGATTTAAATCGGGCATTGATGGTACAAACCAACCATCGAGCATTTGCTTACGATCTGCTGCTGAAGCATGAATATCCATCACCGTTTGATCACGATAATTTGTTTGAGTGTATTTTGGCCATTGATTTAACCAGTTTTTCATTGGCAAATCTTTATAAAACCAATGGTTTGTACCAATATGATTATGAACGATATCTTTAATCACTTTCATGCCTTTTGCATGAAGAGTTTCTACATATTTTTTATAAATTTCGTTTGTGCCGTAACGGGGGTCGATTTTATAGTGGTCTGTTGCTGCATAGCCATGATAAGATGCCTGTGGCATATCGTTTTCGATTTCGGGAGTCATCCAAACGGTCGTTACACCTAAATCCTTAAGGTAGTCTAAGTGATTGATTACGCCCTGAATATCACCGCCATGACGATAGTACATACTATCGCGGTTTAATGCAGTTTCTGTTAAGCCCTTAACAACATCGTTAGATTTATCGCCGTTAGAAAAGCGATCTGGCATTAATAAATAAATAAAATCCTTTTGCGTTACACCTTGAATTCTATCTGCACTTTTATCGCGATTTTTTAATTCGTAGGTATAAGAGAATATCTTTTTGCCATTGGCAGAAAAGTTTATAGGGAATTTACCTGCTTTTGCAGATGGAGCAAGCTCCAAATCGACAAACAGGTAATTAGGATTTTCGACTTTATTAACTTTAACAAGCTTAACACCTGGATAAGTTAGTGAGATTGTACTTGCGGCAATATTATCGCCATGTACAAGTAATTGTAATTTGGGATTTTTCATCCTAGCGAACCAAAACATGGGTTCTATACGCTCAAGTTTTTGAGCGAAAAGATTAATACTTGATGAAAGTATTAGAAAGGTAAAAAGGATTGTTTTTATTCCGGCGAAATGCGAACAACGAATCTTAGCATTAATTTGTAGAGGAGAAATTGAAATATGTGTTCTAATCATGCTGAAACTTTAGGAATATTAAAAACCCTGTAGAAAGTATAATCTCCACAGGGCTTTTAGTTAAATTATTATTGTTTTACTGCTGTAAAGCTTCCGGTTTTACCATCAGCATTAAGCGTTAAAGTTAATTTGTAAGTTCCGGCTGAAGCAATGACAACATTGTTAGCACCATCGCCAATACTGGTTCCCCAATCGTGGTTTAATCTAAATTTAAGTTCACCCGCAGTTAATGGAGTTGTAATTGTCCAGGTATTTTTACCATCATTAATGAATTTCATATCCGTATCTACAGACCAGTTACTACCTGGTACCGCATTACCAATAATCGACCATACCAATGGTGTTAAAGTAAATGTGTTTGCATTTAAATCTACGACCAATTGTTTTGCTCCTGCTGTTACAGAATTTATATCTGCACCAGTAGTGCTGATTTTACCATTTCCACCGTCGCCATAAGAAACATTCCAGTTTTTAGCAGGGGCAATTTTAAATTTATCACCATCGAAAGCAATAATACCAGTGTAAACACCATTTCCTGTAGCAGAAATTAAACTATCGGCAGTTGCCGGATTCCAGCCCTGGTAATTTCCAGGAACGTAAATCCACGCCGTTAATGGGAATGGTCTTGCGCTAATGCTAACTACATTGCTATAAACAGGAGAGGTAGCCGTAGATATCGACGATTTTATTCTGATTTCTACATCCGTATTTGAAGTCGTTGGAATACCTAATGATAGCAGAAGATTGTTAAAATCTAAGCCATTGTATGCTTTGGTAGCTGCCTTAGCATCTAAAATTGTCTCTTTTGGCGTTGCGAAGTTGGTTCCTTTAACTGCCATTTGCAAAACGTTAGAAACGGCTGCCTGATATCCAAAGTTGGCATCAGTTAAAGTAAAAGTAACAACGGTTGATGTTAATTTCGATTTATCCAAAACAACAGAAGTTGCCGATGTTTGTAGTGCGCCTCCAGTGCCAGATGTTGCAATTGCTTTAGTTTCATCTTTTTTACACGACCATAGTGATAAAGCAATTAAGCTTAATGCCATGGATTTTAAGAAAATTGATTTCATATCTTATAAAATATTAAGATTAATAACCTGTGTTTTGAACCAAATTTGGATTTGCAATTAAATCTGCTGTTGGTAATGGATATAAGTTACGGAATGCAGGAAGACCTGTGCCCGCTTTAACACCACCTTTAAATGGCCATAAATAACTTGCGTCTGTATATTTACCATAACGTACCAAATCTGTACGGCGGTGACCTTCCCAATACAACTCACGACCACGTTCGTCTAAGAAAAAATCTGTTGTAAGTGTAGTTACATTACCTGATGCATTTCCGTAAGCACGTGTACGTAAAGCATTTACATAAGTTAAAGCCTGAGCTATCGAACCACCGTTACCACCTCGCAATACGGCTTCACCATAAATTAAATACTGCTCAGCCAAACGGAAAATTGGAAAATCTAATGAACTAAATGTTCCATTTAAAGATGGTGGTGTTGCTCCAGTTATGGTAACATTTTTAAATTTAGTTACCCGTAAGCCATCGGTAAATACGCCGACTTCGTCAACTGCTGCTTTAGTACCAAAGAAAACACCACGTTTATCTAAAGTTCCATTTGCATCAGGGAATAAAGCAGGTAAATTAGCACGGGTTCTGTTACCACCCCAACCACCATTCGGCACACCATAAGATGATGGATTCATATCGCCATTAATAGCTGCATTAATCAAGAAAGTTGTGCCGCCATAGTTTGTGCCGTTTACACCATCGTAATTAATGCTTAAAATGGTTTCAGGGTTGTTAATGTTATTGTCTGCCTTAAACAAATCCATATAATTTGCTTTTAACTGATAACCAGCGTTGATTACTTTGGTAGAATAAGTAATAGCCTCGGTATATTTTGCTGTTCCTAAATAAACCTGAGCATTTAAGTATAACCTAGCTAACAATGCCCAATCTGCACCTTTATCAGCACGACCATACTCATTTGTACGAGGTTCTGCTAAATCAGGTTCTATTGCTTTCAATTCTGATTCGATGTACGCGAATAAGGCCGTTCTTTTAATTTGTTGAGGGGCAACTTTACCGATAACATCGTTTTCTGTTACAAATGGCGGGTTGCCGAAAGCATCAATTAATACCCAATACTGATAGGCACGTAAAAAACGAGCTTCAGCACGATAGCGTTGAATGTTTGTTGCATCTGTGCCAGTAATGCCACGCTCTGCTAATTTTTCTGGTGTGCTTTCGCGAAGAAACTCATTAACGAATGTTATTTGTAGAATACTTCTTGAGTATAAACCTCTTAAAAATTGATTATCAACACTTGGTGTAGAATAATCTAATTCTGGAATACCAGTATCGCCCCAGGCACAAATTGCTTCATCAGTAGTTAATTCCTGAGATGTCCAGAATAACCTTAAAAAATCTGCGAAACCTGAGTTCAATCCGCCGACATCACTTACATCAGAACCTCCGGGGCTCGTTAATGAATAGGTTGCGTATAATTTAACTAAACTGTTTTTATAACCTGCAGGTGTAGCATACACTATTGGTGCAGTAACATCATTAGTTGGTGTTAAATTTAAATCGCTTTTTTTGCATGAATTTAATGACACCAGTAAAACAGCTGATGCCAAAATTATTTTAAATGAATTTTTCATTTTTATATATTTTTAAAACCCAACATTTAAACCTAAAGTGAATGTTCTTGGTCTTGGATAAAAGTTATAATCAATACCAGAGATTAATTCAGGGTCAACGCCTTTAAAATTAGATACGACAAATACATTCTGGCAGTTTGCAGAAATGCGCATTGTTGTATTACCATTTTTAGAAAGTTTACCAACATTATAAGCCAAACCCACATTATCCATTTTTAGGAATGAAGCATTTTTGATATAATAATCGCTTAAAAACTGATTGCTCTGGAAACCTGTGTTGTAAATATCTCGGCTAGAATTATTTAAAATACCTTGCGTACTCAACACGTTATTTTTAATACCGAAGTTAGAAGAAACGTTATCGTAAACATAATTACCAATATTAGCTCTTAAAACCGTACTTGCAGTCCATTTTTTGTAAGTGAATGAAGTATTAAAACCAAATGTAAAGTTCGGATCTGGAGATTTATAAAAATACTGATCGTTAGTGTTGATAATACCATCGCCGTTCAAATCTGCATAAACACCTTCAATTGGAGCACCACTTGCGTTGTAAACTTGTTTGTAAACAAAATATGCACCAGGTACTTGGTTCACCGCATTATATTTAAGTGTTACACCAGTACCCCCAGTAATATCACCTGCACTTACTTTCGAACCCGGATCTGGATTTAAAGTTAAGTTGGTAATTTTTCTTTGGTTGTAAGCCATGTTAAATCCAAAATCCCAGGTTACATTTTCTTTTTGTATCGCTACAAAATTCAAACTTGCCTCAATACCTTTAACTTCCATATTACCAACATTTGTGGTTAACAGGTTGCTAAAGTTAGTACCTACTGGAATATTAATTGTGCTTAATAAATCTTTGGTTTTCTTAAAGTAAGCATCAACACTTCCGTATAATCTGCCTTTCATAAAACCATAATCTAAACCTGCATTATAGGTCGTGGTTGTTTCCCATTTCAAATCAGGGTCATAACCCGCCGGGCTGTAGTAGTTGTAAAATGTATTACCTACCTGGTACTGACCATTATTGCTGTTGGCATAGTATTTAGATAGGTAATCATAGTTTCCGATACCATCTTTATTACCTGTTTCACCGTAACTTAATCTCAATTTTAAGTCAGACACTACTTTACTATCTTTCAAAAAATCCTCGCCAATAATTCTCCAGGTAAAACCTGCAGATGGGAAGTAACCCCAACGATTCTCTTCAGCAAATTTAGATGAAGCATCAGCACGCATGGTTCCTTGTAAAATGTATTTTTCATCGAAAGTATAAGTGAACCTTCCATAGTATGAAAGCAATTTATTTTGCTCAACAGAGAATGGAAATACAGGAGTAGTTAATAACTCGCCAGTACCTTTATACGTGTTGTAGTTGAAATTGGTTTGTGCAATATCGTAGTATCCATAACCAGCAGTTACATCAAACCTACTTTTAATGCTTTCAAAGTTTTTGGCGTAGTTTAAATAAAACTCAGAGAATGTATTTTTCTCAATATTTTTTCTGCTTGAGTAAGATCCGTTTGTTGAAGCACTTTGTGCTGCAAAAGTAGGAACACTTGTAGAACCGTAACCCTTAGATACATCGTAACCTAAATTTAGGTTCGCATGTAGTTCTGGTAAAAAATGGAAAGAATAATCGAATCTAGCGTTACCAAAACTTCTTGCTGCATTTCCTTGGTTATCTTGTAATTCAATCAAGGCCACAGGATTGCGGGGTGCATTTGGATTTGGAACAGCTCCATTTATCCATTCGAAATAACCGCCGAATTGGTTAGGAGCATAAACTGGTTTTGTAGGGTCAAATTGAACAGCATTTTGTATTGCATTATCATTTGGATATTGCGACTCTGTTAATGAGCCTTTTAAGTTTAAATCAATTTTTAAATGATCGGTAAATAATCTTGGTGATAAAGTAATTGCACCAGTTGCTCTTTTTAAATCACTTCTGATAACTACACCTTGTTGATCTAAATACCCACCCGAAACACGATACGGAACACCCTTGAATGAACCTGAAATGCTTAAGTTATTATCAGTTGTAAAGGCAGTACGATAAATTTCATCTTGCCAATCTGTATTTGCAGTACCCAATAAAGCCTTTTGAGCAGCATTACCATTTGCATTTACATAAGCACGAACTTCATCAGCAGATAACATATCTACTTTTTTAGCAACGGTACCAATAGAGTTGTTTGTACTAAAATTAATCACCGGAGCACCAGAACCACCTTTTTTAGTTGTAATCAATATTACACCATTCGATGCTCTTGAACCATAAATTGCAGTTGCATTTGCATCTTTTAAAACGGTAAAAGTTTCAATGTCATTCGGGTTAATTAATGATAATGGACTTGGTGCATTACCAATACTATTACCACTAAAAGGAACACCATCTACCACAATTAAAGGATCGTTACTCGCATTTAGGGAAGCACCTCCACGAATACGGATTGTACTACCTCCACCAGGTGCACCACCACCAGAAGTGATGTTTACCCCTGCAACTTTACCTTGAATTAATTGCTCTGGCGTAGTAATCGTACCTTTTTGGAAGTCTTTCGAACTTACCGTTGTAATTGAACCGGTTAAGTTCTTCTTTTCTGCAGTACCGTAACCGATAACAACAACTTCATTTAATTTTTGTGCATCTGGAACTAATTTAAAATCGGCGGTTGCATTTGCGGTAACATTTACAGCTTTATCTAAGGTTTGATAACCGATAAAACTTGCTGATAATGTTAGGGAACCATTTGTTAAACCTGCCAGTTTAAATTTACCATTTGCATCTGTTGATGTAGACCTGGTTGTTCCTTTTACTAAAATGGATGCACCAGGTAATGGTTGGCCGGTTTCATCAAGCACTGTTCCGGATACAGATCCGGTTTGTGCTTTTACGATTAATGCTGAAAAAACTAACAGCACCAAAAGCCCCTGTTTTAACAGGTAAAATACTTTCATATTCGAAGCTCGTTTAAGTATAAAAATTTGGTTAAATATTATAGTGATTTACACACAGGTCTAATTTACAGCAGGAAATTAGAATTCAAAATTTATTTAAAAAATATATTTTCAGCCTTATTTTGTGAGCTGTTTTAATTGAAGAAAATGTAATTTTTAATAAATTTATTTTTACAATTAATCAACTTTAAAAATCACAATAAACTGTAATTCAACATTTTATAAATGTTGAAATTTTAATTTAAGTGTATTTTTTACACTAAGCTATTTCTGGTGGTAATTTCGGGAACGTTCCCGACGTTTTTCAACAGATTAAGGAATATTTTTCGGGAACGTTCCCGAAAAATTCGGTAAATTCTGCTTAAAATACACTAAGTGAAGATTTTTTTTGATTAAAAACAGGCAAAAATAACTGTCTTTTTTTTAGGGTTTTTGAGGCGAATTTGAGGTCGAATTTCGCATGATAATTTTTGATTGCAAAACCAGTTCTTTTGGGCGTTTTTTATCACCATCCGAGCTCAAAATATCGAATAACATTTTGGCCGCTTCTGTACCTATCTCTGTGGCTGGCTGAGTAATTGTAGTTAAAGATGGGTTGAGCAACGGCGCAATTTCTAAGCTCGAAAAGCTAATTATTTTTAAATCCCGAGGAATAGAAATATTCAAATCATAACAAGCGTAATAAGTGGCAAATGCTAAACGCTCTACAGAGGTGAAAACACCATCGGGTTTAAGTTCGGTTAATGCAGACTTAATAATTACACTGTTTTCTTCATAGCTGTTGCTACAATCTACAATCAAATTCTCATCGAATGGTAATTTATATTTCTCTAATGCATCTATGTAACCCTGCATACGAGTTTTACCAATTGATAAACTTTTATTTACCACTAAATAAGCAATCCTTTTAGAACCTTGCTCTATTAAATGCTCGGTAGCTAAAAAGCTACTATTATAATCGTTTGTAACTACTCTTGGGGTTTCAATATCTTCGTAAATTCTATCGAAAAAAACCAGTGGTAACTGCCTGGCGCCAAATTTGTTCAAATAATTATGGTCATTTGCCTCTCCCGAAACCGACATAATTATACCATCTGCTCTACCGTTATGCAAGTGGCGAATAAAATTTACCTCTTTCGAATAGTCATCATCGGTTACGTAAATTAGAATATGGTAACCATTTTCTCTTGCAACACGCTCTATACCATGAATAGCCTGCGAGAAATAATTATTGGCCAACTCTGGAACAATTACAGCAATGGTTTTACTTTTTTGCTCTCTTAAATTACTAGCATAATGATTGGGCTGGTAGTTTAACTCTTTAGCTTTTGATAGAATAAGTTCCTTTGTTGAAGCATTAATATCACTATTATCTCTAAAAGCCCTTGAGATTGTAGATGTAGATAAATTTAGGGCTTCAGCTAATTTCTTTATATTAATACTATCCATTTTTGGTTAAAAAGCATGATTATTATAAAATAATGGTGTAAATATAAAGGATTAATACACTAATTGTAATGATCTTCTTATAAATCAATAATTAAAACAAAAAACCATTTTACCTCTTTGAGAAGGTATTAAAACTCATACTAATATGTATTAAGATTTAACGCAAAAAAATAATCTATATTTATAAAACAAAATATAGACTAAACGTATTAATACTATAACAAGCTTATAAAAGCAATGGCTGCGTGTTACAGCCTGTAATTGGTATTAGGAATAAAAGATGGAAAATAAAAGAATTCTTATAGCTGATGACGATGAAGGAATAGTTGATGCTGTTACAATGATACTACAAGTTATGGGTTATGAAGTTGATTTTACCTACGATGGCGGAGCAGTATTAGATGCCGTTAAAAACAAACCCGATTTAATTTTACTTGATATTTGGATGAGCGGACACGATGGCAGAGATATTTGCAAACAACTTAAAAGCGACCCCATTTACAAAGAAATTCCAATCTTGATGATTTCTGCAAGTCGGGATATTAAACAGTCGGCTCTTGATGCAGGCGCTAACGATTTCATGGAAAAACCCTTTGAAATGGATTCTTTACTAAATAAAGTAACTCATTTACTTAATTAATTTTAAGCAAGCATGTAAATAAATCTACCAAACCGAAGTAGTAGTTAAAATAATTTACGTTTTATTCTTTGCAAAAAACCAGTCCTTACAATCCATCAAAACAATCTTCTATGTGCTCTTTCCATGTTTTGTAAAGAAAAAAATCTAATTCAAGATTCAAGATAAAAATCCCGAATTTTAAATGATTAGATGTCTGAAGAAAACCTACCAGTATTAAGAAAAATTATTCATATTGATATGGATGCTTTTTACGCGTCTGTTGAGCAACGTGATTTTCCAGAATATAGAGGGAAACCTTTAGTTGTGGGTGGCAAACCCGATAGCAGAGGAGTGGTATCAACCGCAAGTTACGAAGCTCGTCAATTTGGAATCCGTTCGGCAATGTCTTGCAGTAAAGCTTATCAACTTTGTCCTTCAGCAATATTTGTATATCCTCGATTCGATGCTTATAAATCAGTATCAAGAAGTATTAGAGAGATTTTTAGCCGTTATACCGATTTAATTGAACCACTTTCTTTAGATGAAGCTTATCTTGATGTTACTGAAGATAAACTTGGAATTGGGTCGGCAATTGATATTGCCCAATCTATAAAAGATGCCATAAAAAACGAGTTAAATTTAACAGCGTCTGCTGGTGTTTCTGTGAATAAATTTATCGCCAAAATTGCTTCTGACATGAATAAACCCGATGGATTAACCTTTATTGGTCCATCAAAAGTTAAAGCCTTTATGGAAAAATTGCCAGTAGAAAAATTCTTTGGTGTTGGTAAAGTAACCGCCGCCAGAATGAAGGCCATGCAAATTAATACTGGTGCTGATTTAAAAAAATTAACAGAACAGCAACTCATCTCCCAGTTTGGCAAAACAGGTAAATTTTACTACAAAGTAGTGCGAGGAATAGATGAACGGCCAGTACAATCTAACAGAGAAAGTAAATCTGTTGGCGCCGAAGATACGCTTTCAGAAGACACAAATGACGATTCGGTAATGCATAGCTTGCTACAAGAAATTAGTGCTACGGTTGCAGGGCGTTTAGAAAAGCATCAGCTTAAAGGTAAAACGGTAACACTAAAAATAAAATTCGAAGATTTTAAACAAATAACGAGAAGCCGATCTTTTACAACACCTATTAATAATACTGAAATAATTTACGATGAAGCCATTAAATTACTTAATGAAGCAAATATCGGCTTATCAAAAGTTAGGCTTCTTGGGATTACTTTATCAAGATTTTACGATGAAGTTTCGATTGATAAGCCAGAAAGCAATCAACTGGAATTTGAATTCTAGTAGCACAATTGGAGTTGCTACACAAGACTTACCCTCCGTTTATTAATATATATTTATTTCAGATTTCCTAAATGTTTAAAAATCTCTACAAAAATCAACTTTTCCTTCACCGTACTTTATCGCAATAAACAATAAATCAATACTATACAAAAAAAATAATTCTATTTAACCACAAAAAATACTTAACTTAACTTGTCAGAAATTAAACAAGCTTTCATGAAAGGCATCATTAAAAAAAACGCCGTCGCATTAACTCAAGAGTTAGATTGGTTGTCAAAAATTATCAACACAAGTATAAAATTATTTTTAGGTCAGGAAACAGAATATAAAAGCATATATGATATTCAGCCACCCGATGTTACTTTAGATGAGTCTTTTTATGCTGAAATAATTAAGCGAGACCAAACAAGTATTGCTGAAAGAATTGTTTTACTTTTATCTATTGCGCCTCATATAAAACCAGAGATGCTTGATGTTTTCTTAATTAAAAATGAAAATCTCAATAAAAATTTCACTGAATTTGGTGGCGTAAAAGATGTTAAAAATAACGGATTTATTCCAACGGGTGAAACCGCAGCATTTATTCTAGCCATGAATAATTTAGAAAAAAGGTTTAATTTGTTTAATCTTTTTTGTGATGATCATTACTTCAGCAAAAGAAATATTCTACACATTATAAAGCCAAAAGGATATGAGCCATATTTATCAGGTGCGTTGGTACTTTCTTTAGAATACTTAAGCTATCTAACAGTAGGTGTTTCTAAATTTACTGCAGTCCATTCTGATTATTAGGGTCCGCTTGAGATGGGTTTATTTCTGTCTTAAATCTTTCATTAAATTTGCGCCATCCACATATTCAAGTCAGTAACAGATGGTATACCAATTTTCTTTCTTATTCTATACTTTTTACCCTCAACTGCACGAACGGAGCTCTTTGTGTAACGAGCAATCTCCTTAGTTTCAAAATTTAATCGTAACAAAGCACAAAACTCTACCTCCGCTGCAATTAAATTAGGTGCAATACTTAAAAGTTTCTTACTAAATTCAGTATCAAACTCGTTAAATTTAATAAAAAATGCAGGGTTATTCTCTACAGCAAGTTGAACAATATCCTTCAATTCTTCTGTTTTAGCTGGAGATTGTGCACCATTATTAATTTCTGCTTTCTTAACCAGGTCATTTATTTTCTGATGTGCCCTTTCTATAGACATTGCACTCTCCGTTCTTAATAAAATTTCTGCATCATTTAACTTAACTATGAATATGATAAGCAAAACAGCAAAGAGAACTACTAGAAAAAGTGAACCCAAATAAAATTTATTTAACAGTGTGGTTGTTTCTTTATAGTTTTTAAGTGCATAAACCTTAAACTCATCAATCATTTTGTAATTAATGTCTTTTAAATTGCTTATTATGCTTTGTAATTCATTGCTAATGTGACTATTCAAAACAATAAGTTCTCCCTGCATTGTAAGCAGTTTTTCATTTTCTCGCTGCAGTTGTTGCAATTTTCTCAGATATTCTTTTCTACCATCGCCAGCAATATTTTTATTATAAGAATCGGTTACATGTGTATTTTTATTATTGATGATTTTAATGCTTTCAGTTTTATCTTTATTTGAAATTGCATCTTTAATTCTTTTAAAGAAACTCTTTTTTTCAACCTTCACCACTTTTAAAATTGTATCTGCATTACTTTTAATATCGGATTCTTGCTTATGAGAGTTTACATCTATTTTTTTTAAATTTTGGGAAGCCTCTTTATTAAAATTTGCATAAATAGTTAAGAGGGAGTCAAAACTATGTTTAAGCACGAATAATTTATCGGATAGTTTAGATTTTTGATGATACCAAAATTTAACCTTGTTTACTTGCTTGGTATTAAGTTGTGAAGTATCTGTTCTTTCCTTAAGAAGTGTATCAATCATAAGAAACACTTTAGATAGCTTAACATTATAATCTGCGTACTTTTTATTACTTGCACGCACCAAAGATTCTTGAAAATCGCCTTCAGCTTCATGTATAAGTAACAAGATTTTCTCGGGTTCTAATTGACTATGCTCTATATTAGTAGCCAGACTAGATATATCACCTAGTTTTTCGTTTATTGTATTTAAAACAATAATTGCTGCGCCAACGGCAATAATCACAAAAATTAAGAAAACAGAAAGTATTTTTTTGGCTAAAGCCCAGGTATAAGTAAAATTCATTAATGGGATTGATAGGGATAAGAAGTAGGATAATCTAAACTTGTTTATAAATAATTTAACAAAATTGAAAATAATCAAAGAAATAACCCCTACTCACATCTACACATTTCATTAAATAGCCTATTTAAATGCTTAAAATTTATTGATAACAATTTTAAAACTTAAATTAGGCTTAATATCCTAAAATTCCAAGGTTTTATAAGATTGAAAATCAAACACTTTTTTTTTAACTAAACAAGTGTTTATTTTCTCGCAATTGATAATCAGCATTTTACCACTATCGTGTAGATCTGCGTATTTATTATTTTTTAAAACTTCATTAAAAACGATTCTTTTGTTCGACACAACTTATTAAGGCTAAAAAATAAAAACATGAGAACCAATTTTTTTCAATCCATTAATAATTTACCAGAAGCAGATTCGTGGAAAATAGACATTGCATTTACAGATGAAAGCCGAATGATTGTAACTGTTTTTAGTAGTGAACAAAAAGTTAAGAATGAACTTCCAGTTGCCATCTTTGTTGGCTCACCAAAAGAGATTAATGAAGTTTTCTTTGATGCACTAATATCGAAGGCTAAACCGAATACCTCACTTTTTTTAAATGTAGAGGTTCATCAACAAACGAACGAATTTTTAAAACAAGTTTATGTATAGTAATCATCTTCTAGATTTTTGAGCAAAAAAAAGCCTTACCGCTCTTGGTAAGGCTTTGCGCCAATTATGGTGCTCCCTCTGCTGGGCTCGAACCAGCGACCCTCTGATTAACAGACGGACGTAATCTATTTCTAACAATATGTTTATCAAATAGTTACAAGCCTTCAAAGAAATCCCGTAATGTATTTGTAACGGTTTTTATTTTGTTTAACTAAATATACGGCTTTATTGAGGAATATAAAAACCAGCAATAGCTTTTTATATCTCTATGCTTTGAACAAATCGTCCATGGTCACCTCATTTTGTACGAGACCAGTTTTATATAGGTTATCCTTCGTACCATAAGTGGTGACCATTGTCAGGAATAAGGTTTTCTTTGTTTTTGTTTCCGCTTTAAAAATCTTCAATTTGTCCTGGAGTTCCGCAGCATAAGACTTGCTAATTGCATATTCTTCGTTCGAAAATTTCATTTCGCAAATGCTGATACATACATCTTGCCTATCTAAAAGCAGATCGACCTGGGCTCCCTTACCTAATTTGCCTGGCGCAAACCTCCAGGCTGACTCTTCTGAATAGATGCCCGAAATTCCGATGACTTGCTTGATCTGGACAGTATGCTTTAGGCAAATACTTTCAAAAGCT
Organism: Pedobacter jamesrossensis; assembly: GCF_042650905.1. Classification (NCBI taxonomy): domain Bacteria; kingdom Pseudomonadati; phylum Bacteroidota; class Sphingobacteriia; order Sphingobacteriales; family Sphingobacteriaceae; genus Pedobacter; species Pedobacter jamesrossensis. Next base: position 114,906 of record NZ_JBHSBY010000145.1, read on the forward strand.
ATTCCGCTCCAACTTTTCCATGATTGTGAGCTCGCCTTCTTGATCCATGTTCCCTGGCCTGTTGCCCTCGAATGCTCAATAAATTTTAGATAAAACAAGCTGTATTCATCAGCTAGCTTATATATTGATTCCTTAACGTTTCTTTGAAATGGAAGATAAATACTTACAAAGCCGGACTCCATCAACTCATCCAATAATTTGGTCGTACCACCACCACTAACCAACCCGCATTCCGAGATGATTTCATTTCGAGTTAATCCAGAAGACTTTGCTGCAAGCGCTTTGACGATTGCAATATGCCTGTCAGCCATTTCGAACAAAGAGCTATAAAGATTTTTAAATTCATTAACCAACAACCCTTCCTTGGTGAAACACAACCTATCAATAATTTGAGTGGCACTTTCTCCTTTTTTAATCTCTTTTAGATAATGTGGTATTCCCCCCAAGGCCATATAAACTTGTAATATTTGATATTGGTCCAGGTTTACCGACTTGGTTTTGAGATATGCAGAAGTTTCATAAAGCGTGAAAGGAAGCAGGCGCATTCGTCGAGTGATCCTATTATGTAACCCACCTTTATTATTTACAATATTCTGGATCATCCATGAGGCGGCAGAACCGCATATCGCAACAATTAGATTTTCTTGTTTTGAACCCCATGAATTCCAAAAATACTCAAAGGCGGATAGAAATCCAGATTTGGGTGAACTCAGCCATGGAAATTCATCAAAGAAAATAACCGCTTTTTGTTTTTTTAGCAATGGCTCGGAGAAATTGATGAGCAACCTAAATGCTTCAGTCCAGTTTTTGGGAATTGCTGGGGGAATTGGTGAATTCAATGCCTTTGCGATCACATTCCTAAAATTATCCAATTGTTCGTGCACCGGGGCGTTGTGTACACCTGAAAACTCACAGATTAAATTTCGGCTATAAACCTGGCTGATCAGAAATGTCTTGCCTACTCTTCTTCGTCCATAAACCGCAACAAGTTCGGCTTCGTTAGAGCTAAGTGCTTCTTTTAATATATCTATTTCCGCTTTCCTGCCAATAAGCTTTTCCATACAAGATTAAAGTTAATATCCTTCAGCAAATATATATACTTTTGGCGAGCTATTAAAATAGATAGCTCGCCAAATCTATTCAAAATATAGGCTTTTGGCGAGATATCAAAAACGATAGCTCGCCAAATCTATAATATTAAATTCTTTGTTGAAATTTTAAAACATTATCACTGAAAAACGCAGTACAATTACAGAGAAGCTTTATTTAAATAGCAATAAACTCTAGTGTTATAAACATATCCAAGTTTTACAGAATCCTTTTGAAGTATTAAATTTCCACCGTTTTTTGATATCAAACGTAAAGTATATTTAACCAAAATTTGTCAATTGAAAGATTGACGGTAGGCCAAAGGTGACATCTCGGTTTTATTTTTAAATAGTTTGTTGAATGACTGTGTACGTTGATAGCCTAAGTGGTATGCAATTTCGGAAACTGATAATGTTGTTGAAGAAAGATATTCTTTTGCTCTCTCAATCAATATTTCTTGAATGTGTTGCTGAGTACTTTGGCCAGTAAGAGAACGCATTGCGTCACTCAAATAGTTAGGGGACAAATTCATTTGTTCCGCTAAATATTCCACTGTAAGTAGTCCGCTTTGCAAACCACGTTCTTTATCATAATATTCATTGATAATTGTTTCGGCCCTGACTAAAAGATCATCATTTACTGCTTTTCGCGTAATAAACTGTCTTTCGTAGAAACGGTTGCTGTAAGTCAGTAACAAATCTACCTGGGCAAGGATTACACTTTGCGTATGACGGTCGATATGCTGGTATTCTTCTTCTATTTTTTTGAAAATGGCAATCATGCTGTTTTCTTCTTTTTCGGAAAGATGCAAAGCTTCATTTACTGAATACAAAAAGAAACTGTAATTTTTTATATTTCCTGCTAATGGATGCTTTGCCAAAAAATCAGGATGAAACATCAGCACATATCCTGTTCCCATAGTTTCATTGAAAGTATTGGTTGTTTCAACTTCAACCGATTGAACTTGTCTTGGCGCTGTAAAAATCATTGTACCACTGTCGAAATCATAATAATTCTGGCCATATTTTATTTTGGACTGAATTTTATTTTTTAGCGAAATGATATAAAAATTTGTGGTGAATTTTTTCCATACACTAGAACTGATGGCGTGCAGTTCAGAAACCTGTACCACACTTATCAAAGGGTGTAATGGTGGAGGAATGGACAATAATCGATGGAATTCAGATAAGGAATTGATAGTTTGCATACCCTTTTATGTCTTAGGAATTATAAGTTACTTTATTGCTTTTGTTTCCAATACAAAAATCCGAACAAAATTAACGCTAAAAATTCTATTAACAACCACCATAATTGTTTGATAAAAAAGCCGCCCCAAACGAAGGCCATTACTCTTACCATGATTACGCCAACGGTTAATGTAGCAAGGAACGCAGTTGTGATTAAACCCCACGATGTACAGTTGTTATTAAATATCAAAAACAGGCCTAAACCAACTATAATACCCCACTTCACTCTTTTCTCTATCATTTGGTAAGGATCTATTGGGCCGGAAAATCTACCCAATAGATCCGGCTTTATTGCCAGAATAAAGCCAGTAATTAGCAATATTACACCTGATATTTTTAAGAACAAATTCATATTAAAATGAAACGGATAAAAATTAATGTTTATTTATTGTTGTGTTTTTTATGGTAAAGAAAAAATTAAATATTTGCTTGAAAGAACGGAATTAATTGTTTTAATGCTTCTTTAGTAGCTTCGGGTTGGTCGTACAAATCATAGTGGCTGGCACCTTTTACGATATGTATTTTTTTGTTGGCTGATGCAGCTTTGTTATATAAATCGAAGCCGTCTCTGTATGAACCAAAACCTCCAACTTTGTCTCCAACAATTACCAACAGAGGTTGTGTAAGGAAATATTCCGCCAAATGAAAAGCATCAAACATAATCAGGTTGCTCATGCTTGTAAAAAGTAATTTATTGCAAGAGTTTGGATGTTGTCCGCGAGGTGTTCTGTAATAATCAATAGCTTCCAACAAGTCCATTTCTTCCAATCCTAATTTTTCTGCTTCTTCGGCAGAATCAGGTATCCAGTTATTGATAATCTTTTCAGCACCGTTAGCCTCTGCTGTACGTTGTTGTGAAACTGCTGTAAGAGTTTCAATAGGATTAGCTTCTCTGAAAGCCCGGCTTGCATTAGTACCTATTACGGTTGCTATAGCTTTAATTCTTTTTTCCGAAAGAGAAGCATTGGCTGCATATCCACCACCTGCACAAACACCCATAGCACCGATGCGGTCGTTGTCAACAAATACCAAGGTTGTCAAATAATCTATGGCACAACGAATGTCTTCAACCCTTGTTGCGGGATCTTCCAAAAATCTTGGTTCGCCCCCGCTTTCACCCTGAAAAGAAGCATCAAACGCTAAAGCTATAAATCCATTTAGAGCTAGCTCGGTAGCATACAAACCTGCAGTCTGCTCTTTCACACTGCTTCCAGGATGTACACAAACAATGGCAGGATATTTTTTGGTATCATCAAAGTTTTCTGGAAGAAAAATATTTCCGGCTAAATCCCAAGTTCTGTTTTTAAAACTTACTTTTTGCATTATTATTTTATTTAATGTTTACAATACAAAATTCAGCAAATACTTAAAATGGAATGTTTCCAAATCAGGGTTAGTTGTATCCAAATTTCTACGGATTATCATTATTCCCTCGTTTTTTGAAAGGCTTTTTGATTGACTATACAAACACTGCCATTAGTTTTTAACCTAAAAATGGTCATTGTTCATTATCAAAAACCTAAAATTAATTTTGATTAATGAAATGGGTTTATGATAATTATGAAAACATCAACTAGGTTTTTATGCCGTTGGGTTCTCTTTTAGATTTGCCAATTTAGATTATCATTAAACGAGGGAATTTTGGTAATTATTAAGAAAAATAAAAAGCCCGGTAAATTTCGATTTTGTCATATGACAAGTGCCGGCACTTATTTAGAACACACCTTTGTGCTATAAATAAAATTGAAAAATGAAATCGATTATAATTACAGGCGCAAATAGTGGAATAGGCTATGAATGTGCAATGCAAATGGCTAGATTAGCTCCTAAAGAGTCTATCATAATAGCCTGTAGAAATATCACAGCTGGAAATTTGGCTGCCGAAAAAATAAAAAAAGAGACCGGGCATCCAAGATTAGTATGTATGGAGCTTGACCTTGCCTCACTTCAGTCCATCCGGGAATTTGAGATAGCGTTTTCAAAAACTGATCACAAGGAAATATCTGCTTTAATAAACAACGCGGGATTGCAGCATATCGGTGAGACAGCATATACAAAGGACGGATTTGAAATTACTTTTGGAACTAATCATTTGGGTGGTTTCTACCTTACGCAATTGCTCACCCCATACATGATAAGTGGTGCGAGCATTACTTTTACTGCAAGTGATACACATGACCCACTAACAAAAACTGGAATTGAACCGCCGGTTTATACCAGTGGCAGTGAACTGGCTTTCCCTCAAAAAACTACGGAAAAAGCAACGACCGTTGGTCAAAGGCGTTATTCAACTTCAAAGTTATGTAATGTAATGACAGCCTACCTCTTTCATGAAAAATTAGCACCCCTTGGGATAAGGGTTAATGCATTTGATCCTGGTATGGTTCCAGGCACGGGATTAGCAAAAAATTATCCAGCAATTTTAAGATTTGTATGGAATCACATCATGCCTGTTCTTACCCATTTTAAAAAGAACACAAACACTGCGGTATTATCTGGAAGCCGTTTGGCTGACCTTGGCTATTCAAAAAAGTATGCTGACTTGAACGGAATATACTTTTCTGATGGAGAGGTCACTAAATCCTCATCTGATTCTTATAATGAAAAGTTCCAGAAAGAACTATGGAACTCGAGCATCGAACTGATTAAAGGTTAATTATTGGTATAATTGAAATAAGTATCTCATTACTCCAAGAATTTTTTTAATTCATTACATATGGAAAAACTTATAGATTATCTATTACACTTTGGGAGCCTTAATGACCAACAGATCGCTTTTATAAAAAAGCATGCAACTGAATTATTGCTGAATGAGGGAGATTACTTCTCAGAAGCAGGAAAGGTTGCCAATCGGGTTGGTTTTATTCTTGATGGAATAATCAGGGTAAGTTACTATAATAAAAATGGAGAGGATGTGACCCGTTACTTTATTGATGAAGATAATTTTGTTGTTGATCTTAATAGTTTTGATAACCGGATCCCCTCATCTGAATATGTGCAGGCGGTTACGGAGTGCAAACTTTTGGTCTTCTCTAAAAAAAGCTGGGAAGATCTTTCTCATACCATTCTGGGATGGGATGCCATTGTTGCTAAAATAACATCAAAGGGCTTATTACAAAAAATTGAGCGGATTAGCCCCTTAATTGCGGAAGATGCCACAACTAGATATCTGACTTTTTTAGATAGATACCCTGGAATTGCTAACCGCGTCGCATTGGTGTTTATAGCATCGTACCTTGGTATTACGCCTTCATCATTGAGCAGAATCAGAAGAAGTATATGATGAATGTCCAGCTAGCTAAAATTAAATTATGTTTTTGATCATTATATCTGTTCTTGGACTATTGGTTATAGGAACCATTCTCTATGGGATATCAATATCAGAAAAGGGATATACCGGTCCTGTCAGTAGCCATTTTGACGGCAAGAAATTCTTAAATCCAAATGGAGTTAAGGGTAACGGTTTTTGGAATGTGCTTAAATGGAGCCTTTCAAGGAAAAAGGGTGAGTGGAAAGCTGATTATAAAGATTATGCCTCCAAAGATAAAATCCTGGACGTTTCTAAAAATGAAGCTAAAATACTATTTGTCAACCATAGTACTTTTTTGATTCAAATAGATGGAATGAATATTTTAATTGATCCCGTGTGGTCAATGCGTGCCAGTCCACTATCCTGGGCAGGCCCCAAACGCCTGCGCCAGCCAGGAATTCATCTTGATTCTCTTCCAAAAATTGATTTGGTGCTGCTTACTCATAACCATTATGATCACCTGGATATAGATACCATTAAAGCAATAGACAAACATCACCGTCCTGAATATATTGTACCTCTAGGCGTAGATAATATTCTAAAAAGACTGCATATTTCAAAAGTTCGGCAACTTGACTGGCATCAGCATTCAATGTTTGACAAACTCAAGATAACGGCAACTCCAGCCATCCATTTTTCCGGACGTGGCATGCTTGACACAAATAACACTTTATGGTGCGGATTTATGATCAATGGATTTAAAAACCTTTACGTTGTGGATGATACAGCCTATGATGATCAGCTCTTTAAGGATGTTAGAGGGAAATATCCACCTATCGACCTTTCTATAATTCCTATAGGTGCTTACAAACCAAAATGGTTTATGTCGCCGATCCACACCGACCCAGATGAGGCAGTCCTGATTCATGAGGACACTGGTAGCAAAAAAAGTATTGCCTGTCATTTTGGAACTTTTCAATTGGCTGATGAAGGGCTTGAAGATGTTTTTCAAGATTTGGATAAGGCACTCAGTAAGTCTGGCGTTTCGTCTGAATCACTCATTCTATCTAAGGAAGGGGTAGCCTATGTATGTTAATCTGGTAAACAGCGGATCCTAAAAAAGTCTTTTATAAAACATTTTGCTACAACGGCGATCCTTGATTATCAAATACTCGTCTCAATTGCTATCACTAAACGGTCGAATATTGAGAATGTTCTTAAACTTGTAGACCCGAACTCTATCCTTGAGATTTTAACGAAAACAAAGATTAATAGGAATAAAAATAATAGGAAGCGTGGCTATTTCAATGTTGGATCCCCTCAAAATATTTACGCGTTTTTCTTTTTTTTGTATTGTCCCGCTACTTTGTTTATCAATGTTTTCTCAAAATTCAGTATAGCTTCGCAGTGATCGAATGAGGTCGCACTTCCGCGGATTGACCCTATGCGACAGACAATAAAATGCGTGCAAATTCTGTGCAAATTGAATATCAACGATAGTATCGAGTTGTCCGAAATAATAATGTTGACCAACATACATAAACTTCTCAACACCCAACTTTTCCGCTTGATCCGCTGTTTTCCAAAAAAATAATAAAATTTTTGCTGTGCAAATTTTGTGCAAATAAAAAGCCCCACTCGGACGGAATGGGGCTAACTGATTGATTATCAGCTCCCTCTGCTGGGCTCGAACCAGCGACCCTCTGATTAACAGTCAGATGCTCTAACCAGCTGAGCTAAGAAGGAATTTTATTCTGGTTTTATTCAATAAATTTACCAAAATCATTTGGCAATGTTGTCATAAAAAATCCCCACATTGCTGTGAGGATTTTTGCTCCCTCTGCTGGGCTCGAACCAGCGACCCTCTGATTAACAGTCAGATGCTCTAACCAGCTGAGCTAAGAAGGAGTACTGGTCGTTTCCTAAAACGCGGTTGTTTGTGCTTTGCGGCACATGTACCCTTGTTCGTTTTGGGAATGCAATATTAGGGCTTTTAAATTATTTATGCAATATTTGCAGTGAAAAAATTTTAAAAAAATTCAAAATAAAATATATGAGCCTGATAATCATAGGTACTGTAGCTTTTGATGCTATTGAAACTCCATTCGGAAAAACGGATAAAATTGTAGGTGGTGCGGCAACTTACGCCAGTTTAGCGGCTTCTTATTTCTATAACAAGTCAAAAATCGTTGCTGTTGTTGGCGATGATTTCCACAAATCGGACATCGACACTTTTACTGAACACGGAATTGACACCGAAGGATTACAAATTAAAGCAGGCGAAAAATCATTTTTCTGGTCGGGAAAATACCATAACGACATGAACAGCCGCGATACTTTAATCACCGAATTAAATGTACTGGAAAACTTCGATCCGATTATACCAGAAAGCTATCAGGACTGCGAATACTTAATGTTAGGCAATCTTACTCCACAAGTACAGCAAACTGTTATTAAACGCCTTAAAAACCGCCCTAAGTTAATCGTAATGGATACCATGAACTTTTGGATGGATATTATGATGGACGATTTATTAGAAACCATTAAAATGGTAGATGTTTTAACCATTAATGATGCTGAAGCCCGCCAATTATCTGGAGAATATTCTTTAGTTAAAGCAGCCAAGAAAATTTTAACAATGGGCCCTAAATATCTAATCATTAAAAAAGGTGAGCATGGCGCTTTATTGTTCCACGAAGACCAGATTTTCTCTGCTCCTGCTTTGCCTCTAGCCGAAGTTTTTGATCCAACTGGCGCTGGCGATACTTTTGCGGGTGGCTTTATTGGTTATTTAGCTAAAGTTGGTACAATCAACTTCAATAACATGAAAAATGCAATTATTTACGGTTCAGCATTGGCTTCATTCTGTGTAGAAAAATTCGGAACTGAAAAGCTTTTAAACTTAACTGATGAAGAAGTTGCTGGCAGGATCCAGGAGTTTGTAAACTTAAGCGCCTTTACTATAGAATTATAATGGTGTAAAGTTAAAAGTGTAAAGTTAAAAAGCATTCAACTTTATACTTTTAACTTTCCAATTGCCTGAAACTTTTCAAAAACAGCTTCAGTATGTGGTGCATCTTGCAATTCATCCGTTAAATCTTGCCCTGCCCAATGCTCGTAGTGTTTACCATTTCTCCATAAGCGGCTCTCGGTCATATCATAAATAAAACCATTATAAGCCACCCAAATATGTGGTTTATCCTGTCCGTTTCTTAAAGCAAGTTGTTGTTTGGTATAAACAGGTAAATCCATTTAATTTTTATTAAAACTTTTTTTGAAGCGCAATTGCTCTGCAAAACAATAAATTTCTACCCGTTTTTTTCTTTTACGCTTCGCTTTCTCGTACCTCGTTGCTGCAGGGTAACGCTTCAACCGGGGCTAATTTGCAAAACAGCAACTCATTTTTACCGTTTGCAGCTAGCAAATACTTTGTTTCTAAACCCGACAATAGCGGCAGCCCCGATTTTTTTCTATGAGGGCTAAAGCGAATGGCGGGACACAAGCCTACAAAAACTACTGTCCACTCATTTTCAAATATCAATTATCTATCTCCTTTTGATGCGCTTTGTTTTTAAAATATTCGTATAAATAAACATTCATTAACAAAAGGCTCATTAAATAGAAATGATCTTCGAAAGGAATTGTACCAACTCTAAAATTTAGAATTTCTTTGCTGTTATAAATCACCACAGGAATTGCAGTTAAAAATCCATTAACAATGTAAAACGGAATTAATGAAATTACATAAGCTCTATAAAACTTGTACATAAACCTAAATTTATGATTGCGATATTCTACAACATATAAAGTGATAAACAAGAAACCAAAATTAATAACCGTATACCAGCGACTGTAGCCAAAAAACAAAACAGCAATGCATAAGCCCAGCAAAGTATTACTTAATGCTAAACTGTATTTCTGCAAATTATTTGCAGGAAAATACGCGTTTAAACATTCGTAAATAAAAATACAGGCATAAGGAACAGTTAAAAAAAACAAAATTTCTTCTAATGGCAAACCGAAAAAGCTTATTCCTACTATATAATTGGGATTAAAAGACCATACATTTAGCTTTACAAAAAGTAAATCCCAAATTAAAAAAACTAAGCCAGTAATTAAAATTGCAGGAAAAACAAACTTCCATTTGCTAAAGAAATGCACCTTTTTATCGAATGATAAAACCAGTGGGAAGAAGATTACGCCAATATTAATGAGTAAATAAATATAGTTCATTTAAATGTGTTTCTTAAAAATTTTAATTTCATCTTCTGTACAACGGTCACTGTCTATCATAAATTTGGCAACGTTTTTTATGAGTGTTTCATCGGCAAGTCCAAAATTATTGCTTCGATAGTGTTTAACAATTTCCTTTCTATCTACCGTTAAATCTTTGCTAAATCCTAAAAAAGAAGGCGTATAATGTTCAATGGAGAAACGCATAAAACGAATCTCCATATTTTCCTTATCCATATTAATTGCCTTTTGCATAGTTTTCAATGAAATCTTTACATACTTAATTTTATTATATGGATTCCAGGAATGCTTGGCTTTTAAGGCCTCCAAAGTTCCGGTATAGGCTGTTATTAAGGCGGTTTTACTTGGCAACTTAACCAACTTATTATAAAGGGAATCGGTTAATTTTGAGCTTTCTACAGCTTTAACCAAATTGGTTTTAAGTATTGCAATTTCTTGCACAGAGAGCTGCGCCTTTAGGGCTATACTTGTTGTAAGTAACAGAAAAAGTGTTAGAATTTTGAATTTCATTTGTTCGGTAAAGTTAACAAAACATAATTATAGTGTTGTCATTACAATACTTCTGGTCAATTTCTGTCGGCAAAATACTAACAGGTAGAAAATCAACATCTTTTTTCACCGATATTTTGATTAATTCTATCTACATTTTGCTGCGCTTCAAACCAACTGACGCCAAATCTATAGCATCATAAAAATCAAAACAAAATCCCTAAAAATTGCTTTATTTACAAAATGAATAAAAAAGCTGATGTTACAGTAATTGGTGCAGGTTTCGCCGGCTTAGCTGCGGCGGCATTATTAGCTAAAGATGGTTTCGACGTTACCGTTCTGGAAAAGAATGAAATGGCAGGCGGAAGAGCCAGAACCTGGGAAAAAGATGGTTTTATTTTCGATATGGGTCCGAGCTGGTATTGGATGCCTGATGTTTTTGAAAACTACTATAAACTTTTTGGCAAAACAACATCTGATTTTTATGAACTTAAAAGACTGGAGCCTTCATACAGAATATATTTTGGCAAAAATGATGTTTTAGATGTTCCGGCAACACTAAAAGCTCTATACAACCTATTTGAAGAACTTGAGCCAGGTAGCACAAAAAATCTGGATTCTTTTCTAAAGCAAGCTAAATACAAATATGATGTTGGCATGAATGAATATGTTTTTAAGCCTTCGCACAGTGTAATGGAATACTTCGACCCTCGATTGGCGGTTAGCGGAATTAAATTACAGCTGCTTGGTAACATGCGAAAGCATGTTCATACCCTTTTTAAGAATGCTAAACTTAGAAAACTTTTAGAGTTTCCGGTTTTGTTTTTAGGTGCTACACCACAAAATACACCAGCACTGTATAGTTTAATGAACTATGCTGACTTGGTTTTAGGCACATGGTATCCAATTGGTGGCATGCATAAAATTGTTTCGGCAATGAAAAGTATTGCTGAAGAGCAAGGCGTAAAGTTCCTTTTTAATACTGAGGTGCAAAAAATTGAAGTAAAAAACTTTATTGCAGAGGAAATTGTAACAGATAATGGAAATTTTAAAACCGACTTTATTGTTGGCAATGCAGATTACCACCATATTGAGCAAAAGTTATTAGATAAACCTTTTAGAAAATATAGCGAGGACTATTGGGAGAATAGGACAATGGCGCCATCTTGTCTTTTGTTCTATATCGGATTAAATAAAAAGCTGAAAAACATTTTGCACCACAATTTATTTTTTGATGAAAACTTTGATGCACACGCAGAAGAGATATATACAGAAGCTAAGTGGCCATCAAAACCATTATTTTATGCTTGCTGCCCATCTGTTACCGATAAAAGCGTTGCACCTGATGGCTGTGAGAATCTTTTCTTTTTGATTCCGATTGCACCCGGACTGAAAGACAGCGAAACCAAAAGAGAAGAATACTTTAATTTATTGGTAAGCCGCTTTAAAGATTTAACCGGGAACGATATTAGCGATGCAATTTTATTCAAAAGAAGCTATGCAATGAATGACTTTATTGAAGATTATCACGCCTTTAAAGGAAATGCTTATGGATTAGCTAACACTTTGAAACAGACCGCTTTTTTAAAACCTAAGATGAAAAGTAAAGTAAAAAATATTTTTTTTGCTGGTCAATTAACTGTTCCAGGACCCGGAGTACCGCCTGCAATCATCTCTGGACAGGTGGTTGCAAAAGAAATAAAAAAAAAGTTAAAAAAAAGTTAAAAAAAGCTTGACAAATTTAAAATTTCCCTTATCTTTATAACCACAAAACAAAAACACTGCAAAACATGATTAAAACACATAATTAATCGAGGTTTGCATTTGTTTCGAAATTAGAGAGAAGGCAGATTTTTGAAATAAAACATAAGAATCAACTAACCAAATATATGATAAGCAAAAAGGGCCCGGAATTTTTTCCAGGCCTTTTGCTTTTTACCAATTTCGTTTCTAACCTTTATACTTCAAATTTTTATGGTAGCACTTTATACAAAAACTAAGTTTTAAGCATTACTATAAGTTAATTGGCCCCGATAAAATGGAAAGCCCGGATTTTGATATTTCTTCAAAAACGGACTTGAAATGATAGCGGGACTGCAAGAACCGATAACCACAGAAATTGCGCTTTAAAAATTACAGAAAAAATAAAAGGCTCCGATTAATATCGAAGCCTTCATTTTTCAATTGATGTGTTATTAAGCCATTTCTGCAATAGCTATGTCTTTTGAATATGTTTTAAGGTATTTCTTAAGGATACCTCTTGCTACGTGAATACGTGTTTTTACTGTTCCAATTGGAATATTTAACATATCTGCAATTTCGTGATATTTAAATCCTTCGAAATAGCGTATAAATGGAACATAATATTCTTCTGGTAATTGCGCCAATGCTTTATCTATATCGCCTAATACAAATTTACTTTCGGCTTGATTTCTTGAAGCACTATAAGAAAGATTTGCAGAAGAAATATCTTCACTCTGTGTAATTAATGTGTTTGTTTTAACCAAGCGACGATAGTTATTAATGAAAGTATTTTTCATTATCGTAAATAACCAACCTTTTAAGTTTGTACCTTCTTTAAACTTATTGTAATAAGTTATTGCTTTAAGCATGGTATCCTGAACTAAATCGTTAGCGTCTTCAGCATCTTTTGTAAAATTTAAGGCATAAGATCTAAGAGATACCGAATGGTGATTAACAAGATGGTTGAATTCGAATTTTGTCATGATGTTTAGCTTTAGGGTATGATTAAAAAAACAAATGAATTGTTCTCAATTCCACTAAACATAAACAAACTTAATACCAAAATTTTTGGCACGGTGCCAAAACCATTAATCTAGCTAGAAGCAAGACTTCGTCACAGAATATTTACTTCTCGTTCTAAAGTGACTCCAAAAGTAGACTTAACGCTGTCTATAATCTGAGCAGAAAAATTATATATTTCTTTACCAGTTGCATTTCCATGGTTTACTAAAACTAAGGCTTGGTTTTTCCAGGTTCCGGTTTGGCCTTCTACTTTACCTTTCCAGCCACACTGCTCGATTAACCAACCTGCGGCAAGTTTTATTTTATCATCGGGCGTAGGATAATGCACAACATCGGGGTGTTTTGCTACAACATTTGCAAACTCATATTTTTCGATAACCGGATTTTTAAAGAAGCTACCTGCATTCCCAATTGTTGATGGATCAGGAAGCTTGCTAACTCGAATATGCGACACCGCAGCTGAAACATCGGCAATACCAGGATTTTCTATACCTCTTTTCTGCAGTTCTGTCTCTATAGCGCCGTAAGAAGTATTAACAGCAGCCTCGGTTTTTAAGTTGAAAGTTACAGAAGTGATAATAAACTGTCCTTTTAAAAGGCCTTTAAAAATACTTTCTCGATAACCGAAATGACAATCAGCGTAATTAAAGGTTTTAATCTCTCCTGTTTTAATTTCAAATGCGGTACAACTTTCAAAAACATCTTTCAATTCTACACCGTAAGCGCCTATATTTTGAATAGGCGATGCACCAACTGTACCAGGAATGAGGCTTAAATTTTCTACACCTGCAAACCTGTGTTCGACACAATAATTTACAAAATCGTTCCAAACTACGCCAGCACCAGCAGTAACTGTTATATCTTTATCATTTACTTTAAAAGCTAGGCCTTTGATACTGATTTTAATAACCAACCCATCGTAATCCTGCGTAAAAAGCACATTGCTTCCGCCTCCAACAATTAAAAGCTTTTCAGTTTTTGTTAACTCATTTTGAAATAACGCTTTTAAATCGGCTTCACTAAATATTTCTACAAAAAATGCTGCTTTAGCATTTATGCCAAAAGTGTTGTAAGGTTTAAGCGAAATATTTTCTTGTATTTGAAGCATGTTGGTATTGATATAGCAACAAAAGTAAAATAAAATTCCAGGTTTATTAACCGATAATTAAACGATTTGGAATGCTAAGGCGTAATTTTGGTAATCGCTTTATCGAAATTAAAACTCAGCGCTTCTGTTGCCACTCCTTCTACTTTTACTCCCGATAATTTCCAACCAATAAATTTCGGTTTCGTTTTAGCCAAATCCAATAAACTATATCTACGTTTAGTTAAAGCAGCACTCACCAAACCAACGCTATCAGATTCTTTTTGACTTAAATGCTCAATCTCACTTTCTAAAACGGCTAGAACAGAATCCAACTCATTTCCTTTTTCTACGCTATCAGCGTAAGCTTCTGGTGAAATATTATACAGAGAATCTAATTTCGAATTTTCGAAATCAAGTTTTTGATTCTCGTTTGCAAATTTGGATTCCACAAGTTGTTCTGCCCTATCTTTATCGGTTTTTTTTGCACAAGAAATTAATACAAGTAAAATTGAGAAAAGGACTAAAAGATTTTTGCTATTCATAAGTAGTTTAATATTTAAGACAGAATGATGCTAACTAACCAGTTTTTTACGCACAAATAATAACCCAAAGGCTTTACCATTCGATTTGCTTCTATTTTTATGATGAATTTTATGTGCTTTTCTTACTGCCTTTAAGTATGTATTGTTGCTTTTGAAAGTTTTAAATCTTCGATGCACGAACCAATCGTGTACAATAAAATAAATTAAACCATACAAGGTAATCCCTAAGCCAACTGAAAACTTAACGCTACGATTTTCTCTATCAATAAACATTAAATAAAGAGCTATAACCGCGAAAAGAATCGCAAATAAATCATTCCACTCAAAAAATGATTTTG
This sequence comes from Pedobacter jamesrossensis, assembly GCF_042650905.1. Lineage (NCBI taxonomy): Bacteria > Pseudomonadati > Bacteroidota > Sphingobacteriia > Sphingobacteriales > Sphingobacteriaceae > Pedobacter > Pedobacter jamesrossensis. Next base: position 129,968 of record NZ_JBHSBY010000145.1, read on the forward strand.
ACCTTTCGTGATGACTTTTATGCATAAACCAAAGCGGCCCATGAAACAAATATTTATGTATAAACCAGGAAAAGCATTCCATTAAAACGACAGTAATTACTACAATAAAAACATCTATTAATATCAACATATTTATTAAATCGGATTTGTAAAGATATATAAACCAATGATAACGACTTTTATTGTCACAAAAATGTAAGCTTATATTCCTTTTTTAATCGAATGATTAACAAATGGAAATTTAGCACTATTTTTGACTAAAATATTAAAAAAGTCAGAAAGTAGAAAAGTAAAATGATTGTAGCCGATAAAAAGCGAGAACTAATTATTGATGGTGCCATTAAGCGATTTACCCATTTTGGTATTAACAAAACCACGATGAATGATATTGCAGAAGATCTTTCCGTATCAAAACCATCTCTTTATTATTATTTTCCAGATAAAAAGCATTTAATACTTGGTGTTATTGAGCGAGTGTTTACCGACTTTTATGAAACTTTAACTAAAAAAATTAACCCAGATTTACCCTTAGAAATCACTTTATTCAATTCTATTGATATTAGAAATACCTTTTTTCAGAAATATTACATGTTAAGAATTGCTGAAGGAATTCCAGACCTTTTAAACGACGATGTTATTAAAAGTAAGCTTAACTCATTAAAAAATTTAGAAAAAGACTTTTTCGCAGCGCTTTTTACCAGAGCAAAAGAAAAAGGCGAAATTGATCATGAAGATATGAAACATGTTTCTGAATTATACCTGGAAAGTTTAATGGGACTCACAACCATGTGTGTAATGGAAACAGGAAAAGACATCTTCCCTGATAAAAAAGCACTAAATAAAATGACGCAGAAGCAAAAAGACCTTTCATCAATCTTTACTAAAGGTTTAAAGTGCGAATAAAAGATAAAGGTCAAAATCTTAAAAAGTAGGTGTAATATTTTAATAATTAGCACACTCTACTTAATACTAGTAATAAACAAGAACCCAAAAACAAAAAACAATACATTATGCTTAGAGTAAAAATGGTAAAATTAATGCTCGTCCTGATTATCGGCTTGGCTTTACCTCAATTGGTTGCTGCACAACAACAGCTAACCCTAAAAGATGCGCTAACCTTTGCGCTCCAAAACAATACCAAATTGCGTAAAGCAAAACTGGATATTGAAGGAGGAAGATATAAGGTTGAAGAAGTTAGAGCCCAGGCTTTACCAACAGTTTCTGGTACAGCTGGTTTAACTTATAATCCAATAATTGGCCAACAGGTAGTTGATTTCGGTGGACAATTACAAACCCTAAAGTTCGGTCAGAAATGGAATTCGAGCGCAGGTGTTCAATTGTCTCAGCAAATATTCAATCAGCAGGTTTTTACAGGCTTACAAGCTGCAAAATCGAGCGAAGAATACTATAACCTAACTTCTCAGCTAACCGAAGAACAGATTATAGAATTAGTTGCAAATAATTATTACCAAGTTTTGGTTAACAGACAGCAATTAAATGTAATCGACACGAACATTAAAAATGTTAAGGTTGTAGAAAAAATAGTTGGCAACCAATACAAAAATGGCTTGGCAAGAAAGATTGATGTTGACAGGATTAACGTAAACCTAACTAATTTGAATACACAACGTGAGCAGGTTATTAACGGAATAATCCAATTAGAGAATCAATTGAAATTCTCAATGGGAATGCCAGTATCAACCCAAATTAGCTTGCCAGCAACCGAACTTACAGAAGTTACGCAATTACCTGTTCTTACCGATTCTATCGACTTGGCAAATAGAACTGAGGTTAAACTTTTAGATAATCAAGATAAACTTTTATCGCTTCAACGCAAGGCTTACGTAGCAGAATACTATCCTACATTATCATTATCAGGAAACTACACGTATTCGAGTCAAAGTAATGGTTTCGACTTTTTAAACACCAATGCTACGGCTATTGGTTTTGGCTCATCAGCAATTGGTTTAACTTTAAAAGTGCCAATTTTTAACGGATTTTTAACACGTTCCAAAGTTCGTCAGGCTGATGTAAGCATCAGAAAAGCACAGGAAGACAGAAAAGAATCTACAAACTCTTTAAACCTGGCTTACGAAAATGCTAAAATCCAATTGCGTAATAACCTAAACACGATTAATTCGCAACGTAAAAATGCAAATTTAGCTCAAGAAATTTATAAAAGCACACAAAACAACTACAATAACGGTTTGGCCTCTTTAACCGATTTAATCGATACGGAGAATGCTTTAACAGAGGCGCAAAACAGTTATACGCAGGCGCTATTGAATTATAAAGTTGCCGAAATACAATTAATAAAATCAAACGGAAATATTAAATCGCTAGTAAAATAGAAATGAAAAGAGTAATTACCATAATCATCGTAGTTGTTGTTGCCCTAGGTGCAATAGCTTATGTTTTAAGCAACAATAAAAAGAAGAATGAAGCAAAAACTGCATTCATTGCCGAAGGCGGTGGCGCTGTTGCCGTTCGTGTTGCTACTGTAGAGAAAAAAGTTGTTGACTTGGATTTTGTTGCCAATGGAAACTTTGTTCCAAAGCAGGAATTAAACTTTTTATCAGAAAATGCTGGTCGTGTTTCGGCGATTTATGTTGACGAGGGCGCACGCGTGAGCAAAGGACAGGTTTTAGCTCGTATAGATGCTGAAATCATCAATACTGATAGAGAAACTGCTCAGGCATCTTACGATAATGCTAAAAGAGATGAAGCTAGATACCAAAGTTCTTACGAAACTGGTGGCGTAACGCAACAACAATTAGACCAAGCTAAATTGGCTACTAGAAATGCAAAATTGCGTTTACAAGCATCTCAACGTAAATTGAGTGATGCAAACATCAAATCTCCAATTAACGGTATTATAAACAAACGTTACATTGAAGTTGGTGCTTTCGTAACTGCACAAGGAACACAGCTATTCGAAATTGTTGATGTTTCTAAATTAAAGTTAAAAGTTAACGTTAACGAATCGCAGGTGGCAAGTTTAAAAATTGGGGATAATATAGATATCAAATCATCTGTTTTTCCAGATGATAAATTCTCTGGCAAAGTAACTTTCATTGCTGCTAAAGCTGATGCAACTTTAAACTTCCCAATCGAAATTGAAGTAACAAACAATACAAAAAATAGCTTAAGAGCGGGTATGTACGGAACTGCTGTATTTAATTTCCCTAAACAAGCACCAAGTATTCTTATTCCACGTACTTCTTTTGCGGGTAGTGTAAGTAGTAACCAAGTTTTTGTTTACGATAAATCGAACAATACTTCTAAAATTAGAAAAGTTGTTTCTGGAAGAATTTTAGGAGATAACGTTGAAGTGCTTAGTGGATTGAATGAAGGTGAAACAGTAATCACTAGTGGACAAATTAACTTAGCTGAAGGCACTGCTGTAAGCATTGTTAAATAAGTTAATTTACAATTTTGTCATCCTGAGCTTCCCAAGAAATCGGGACAAGTTGTCAAAGGATAATGACATATCAACATAAAAAAATAAAATGAAGATAACAGACATATCTATAAAAAGGCCCTCGCTGGTAATTGTAGTGTTTACCGCACTTACTTTACTTGGGCTGTTAAGTTACTTTTCGTTGGGTTATGAATTACTTCCAAAATTCTCAAACAACGTAGTATCTATATCAACCATTTACCCTGGTGCATCACCAGCAGAGGTTGAAAATACGGTAACCAAAAAAATCGAGGATGCCGTTTCCTCAATGGAAAACATCAAGAAACTAAATGCGGTTTCTTACGAAAGTTTATCCGTTGTAACCATTACTCTAACAGACGCGGCAAACATCGATATTTCATTGAACGATGCGCAGCGTAAAGTAAATGCCATCCTTTCTGATTTACCAGAGGATGTAAAAACACCATCGTTAAGTAAATTCTCATTAGATGATTTACCGGTAATTACCATGACAGCTTCGGCAAACATGGATGATGTAACTTTTTACGACTTAATTGACCAAAGAATTGCTCCGGTAATTTCGAGGGTAAGTGGTATTGCTCAGGTAAACCTTGTAGGTGGTTCGGAGCGTGAAATTCAGGTTGCTTTAGATGCGGCTAAATTACAAGGTTACAACCTTTCTGTTCCTCAGGTTCAGCAGTTGATTTTAAGTTCAAACTTAGATTTCCCTACCGGAAGTGTTAAAACTCAGAATCAGGATGTTTTAATTCGTTTATCTGGTAAATATAGAAGTATTGATGAATTAAGAAACTTAGTAATTACTACATCGAAAGATGGTGCTCAAATTCGTTTAGGCGATGTAGCTGATGTTCAGGATTCGAAAAAAGAAACGGTGAAATTGGCTCGTATTAACCGCCAATCATCTATTGCAATTCAAATTATTAAACAAAGTGATGCGAATGCGGTAAAAGTGAGTGAAGGCGTACACGCCATTATTGCAAAACTTAAAACAGAATACGGCGCACAAAAGCTGGATATTAAAATTGTTAACGATAGCTCGATTTTCACGTTGGAATCAGCAGATGCGGTAATACACGATTTAATTCTTGCAGTTGTGTTGGTAGCCTTCGTAATGCTTTTCTTCCTGCACAGTTTACGTAATGCGTTAATTGTAATGGTGTCTATTCCGGCATCGTTAATTGCGACCTTTATTGGCATTAGTTTGTTTGGCTATACCTTAAACTTAATGTCTTTATTAGGTCTATCACTCGTGGTTGGTATCCTGGTGGATGATGCGATTGTGGTACTGGAAAATATCCAGCGACATATGGAGATGGGTAAAAACAAGGTTAGAGCAGCCTCTGATGCAACAAGAGAAATTGGTTTTACCGTTGTATCAATTACCATGGTAATTGTAGTGGTATTCTTCCCTATTGCAGTAAGTTCTGGTTTAGTATCTAACATTTTACGCCAGTTCTGTGTGGTTGTAATTATTGCAACTTTGCTTTCATTGGTCGCATCATTTACCATTGTTCCTTTACTTTTCTCCAGATATGGAAAGTTAGAGCATATTGAGGGTAAAAATATGTTTGGCCGTTTCATTTTATGGTTCGAAAAACAGCTTAAAAAATTCACTATATGGATTACGAACATTTTAAACTGGTCTTTACGCCACAAAGCACTAACCTTGATTATGGTTTTTGTACTGTTCTTGGGTTCTTGTGGATTACTTGGAGCAGGTTTTATCGGGTCGGAGTTTTTCCCGAAATCAGATAAGGGCGAGTTCTTAGTACAAATCGAATTACCAAAAGACGCACCCTTAGAACAAACAAATTTCTACACACAAAAAGCAGAAGCTTTCTTAGATAAACAACCAGAGATTATTCAGTTAATTACAACTGTTGGTCAAGCCAGTGGTGACTTTGGTGGAACTCAGGCAACAGCATACAAATCAGAGATTAACGTAAAGTTAGTAGAGCGTGATAAACGTGAAGGTATGTCATCCGATGTATTCGCTACGAAAATGAGTCGTGCATTAGCTAAAATATTGGTTGGAGCAAAAGTTAAAACGGTGCCAATTAGTATTTTAGGTATTGCTGAAAATGCACCTATCAGTTTAGTGGTAATGGGATCTAACTTAGATAGTGCGTTGAAATACGCAGAAGGTGCTAAAAGTTTATTAGCAACAATTCCTGGAGCAACCGAGATTAAACTTTCTGTAGAAAAAGGAACACCTGAAATTAATGTTCAGGTAGATAGAGATAAAATGTCGGCTGTTGGTTTAACACTGGCAACCGTAGGCTCTACAATGCAAACTGCTTTTGCCGGTAATACTGATGGTAAATACAGAAAAGGCGAATATGAATATGACATCAATATCCAGTATCAGGATTTTAACAGAAAAGATATTGATGATGTACGTAACCTGATTTTTGTAAACGATAAAGGTGCGCAAATTAAGTTATCTCAATTCGCAAATATTACCGAAGGTTCAGGCCCAAGTCAGTTAGAGCGTTTAAATAAATCTACATCAGTATCTGTTCAGGCACAATCAATCGGTCGCCCAACAGGTACAATTGTTGCCGATTTTAAAGCAAAATTAATAGAGTTACAAAATAATGGTAAACTAAAGGCACCAGTTGGCGTAAGCTATACATGGGCTGGAGATGAGGAAAATCAATCTGAAGGTTTTGGTACTTTAGGTATCGCTTTATTGGCCTCTATTATTTTAGTTTACTTTATCATGGTAGCTTTATATGATAGCTTTATTTATCCATTGGTGGTAATGTTCTCTCTACCATTGGCTTTAATCGGAGCTTTATTAGCATTGGCCTTAACTAACAACTCCCTGGGTATATTTACCATTTTAGGTTTTATTATGCTTATGGGTTTGGTGGCAAAGAATGCGATTATTTTGGTCGATTTTACCAACCACATGAAAGCTGAAGGAAAATCAACTATTGATGCGTTAATTTTAGCTAACCATGCTCGTTTACGTCCAATTTTAATGACAACCATCGCCATGATATTTGGTATGCTACCTATTGCTTTAGCAAGTGGTGCAGGTGCCGAGTGGAAAAATGGTTTGGCCTGGGTTATTGTTGGTGGTTTAACCAGTTCGCTATTCTTAACCTTAATTGTTGTACCCGTAGTTTACCTAGTTTTCGATAGAATGTTAGATAAATTTGGCTTCAACAAAAAAGTAAAAACAATTGATGAAATGCTGGAAGAACCGTACGACCACAAGGACGTTTTGGAATACGATGCAGATCTAGAACATTAAAATTTATTATACAGATTAACAATCATTTCAGAGCTGCCTCCCAAAGGGCAGCTCTTTTTATTTAAAAGAAATAATCAGATAAGGAAAATCACTTTTTGATCGCCTAATTTAGTCAGCCTGTTTACTAAATCTTTTTTGTTAACATCATCAGAAATTTAAGGTTCAGCATCAAAAAAGTACATCGCTTCCATCCCGTTTATCAACAAATTGATGTGCAAAATACTTCTAGCCAAACAAAATATTGTACAACATTGTATATTAGTAGTATGCTTAAAATATTCGTTAGCGCACTTTTCGTTAGTTTCGCTCTTTTTGCAAAGGCCCAACATCCGCCAGTATTCGATGCAATGAAAATAGATTCTTCATTCATCAATCTATACGATTTAAATATTAATTTGGTTAAATACAGTTACAAGCCTAATGGTATAAAATTTTTGGTCGTGCACGATAATGAAGATACAGGCGTAAAGGCGGGTTTCGACTATATCCGCTGGAGCGGTGGTGAATTAATAGATTGCCAATACGGTGGCGTTCGCGATTATAATTTCAGTTATATGGATGATGTTTACCGCATCGACCCAAATGCAATTTATACGGAAAGAGGAATAAATACCCGTTTAAAGAAGGACGAATTCAGTTCTAACGAGGTAGAAAAAGCACTTAATGATGCAGGCAAGAAGATTATCGATTTTTACAATCCGAAATCTACAGGCTATATTTTAACCTTACATAACAATGCAGATGGAGGTTTTGGCATATCTTCTTACCTAGCTGGATATGATTTGGCAAGCGCCGCAGATTCGGTTTACATTAATTTTGAAATGGATGGAGATGATATGCTTTATGTAACTGATGTAAGGCTTTTCAACAGCTTTAAAAAAGCAAATGTAAACGTAATGCTTCAATCTAAATTTGCAGAAAATGACGGCTCTTTATCTGTTTACGCAATGCTGAATGACATTCCTTATATCAATGTGGAAGTTCAACATGGGCATATTGAAGAAAACTTAAGACTTATTGAAATTGCAGTTGCTGCCTTAAAGGAACACGGAATGATTAAGAAAGAATAGCCTCCTAGTCTATCGCTCTAATTTTACCAACCAGTAAACTAACTAGTAAACCAAAAACACCTATTACAGCGTAAGAATATTGCAAACTAGATAAAGCAGAGATATATCCTATTAGTGGTGGCCCCATTAAAAACCCCAAATAACTAACACTCGAAACCATTGCAATAGCAATACCAGGAGCAACTTTTCCGTTTTTCCCGGCGACACTATATACTGTAGGCACAATACTGGAAACGCCAATACCAACCAACATAAATCCAATTGTTGCGGGAATAATGTACGGCAGAAAAACAGATAAAAACATACCTGATGATATAATTAAGCCACTAATTTGAATGGTTTTTTTGCGTCCAAGCTTTTCAATGATTTTATCGCCAACAAAACGACCTGTTGCCATCATAACCATGAAAGATGCATAACCTAAAATGACTAAAGAAGTTGGTGCCTTTACAATTTCCTTAAAGTAAACACCACTCCAATCGAACATGGCGCCTTCTGTTGCCATACTACAAAAACCTATAATACCCAGTTGTAAAAGGGCACCTTCGGGCATGGTAAATAGTTTTGGTTTTCTTTCACTTTTCGCCCCTTTTCCTGGAACCAGATGTTTATAATTTAAAAGTACATTGCCCCAAATAAGAAAAGCAATAATCCAGAAATGGTAATAAGGTATAATGTGTAGGTTAACCATAAGCAGGCCAACCAATGCACCCGTAAAACCAGCAATACTCCATGCACCGTGAAAGGAAGTCATAATTGGTCGGCCGAAAAGTTTTTCTGCCTCAGAACCTTGTGTATTAACGGCGATATTGCACATGTTGCCAACCACACCAAATAAAAATAGAAAGGCAGCTAAGTGCCAAGGTGCTGTAGCTAATCCTAAATTGCTTAGCGCCAAAACATATAAGGGAGCTGTGATTGTTAAAATTAGCTTGCTTCCATATTTAGTAACCAACCGACCAGATATAGGCATTGTAATTAACTGTCCAAGCGGTAAAGCCAATAAAATACTGCCTAGTTTACCATCTGATAAGTTTAAACTGTGCTTAATATCAGGAATGCGACTTGCCCAGGAAGCAAACGCAATTCCTTGTCCGAAATAAAACAAAGAAACAGCTAAGCGGATTCTATTTGGGCTGCTTAATGCTAATACAGGTTCATTTGCTGTTTGATCGATTACTTCCTGATTTGCCTTAACGTCTTCCAAAATAAAATATTAATAATGAACGGGTATTATTTTGTAAAGTTCCTGAAATCTATCCGAAATATAAAGACTTATTTAATATTTATGTATATTATTTTACCATAAAAGCCCGCTTTTGGCGGGCTTTTATGGTAAATGTTTATTTGCGACTATATCTTGTTGGGTTGAAAAAATTTAACAAGCCCATCACCTTCACTTGCTACAATTAGTAAGCTTCTTCCATTCGGGCTATCTTTTGGTCTTACAAACAACACACCTTCAGGTGCGTCGCCTGTGGCAAATAGTTGAACAAATTTTGGTGCCGTTGGTATTGTAACATCGTAAATTGCAATCAAATCTACGCGCTCCATGCCTATAAAAGCTAAAGTTTTGCCATTAACTTGCGCAACCGTTACACCCTCCACTTCTACTCCTTTATTGTCAGAACGGGTATCATCGTATTTACCCGCATCAATAACACGTTGTTCTAAATCTTTACCAACGTTAGCAACCAAAGCACCAGTGTTAGCGTTAATAATACTCATGCTTCTTCCACCAGTAGCATATAATTCATCGTAATCACCATCGCCATCTGTATCGCCAAAAGCTTTAGTAACAGTTAATCTACCTAAATTTCCATCAAGCTGTAATGTGGCAGCTGTTGGGAATTTGGTTGGATCAAGCTTTAAACTTTTCACCCTAACCTCTTCATCATAACCTTTCCAGGCTCTTGTGTCACCTTCATTTGCTAAAGCTAAATAGTTATTTCCTTCTGTCGAGAAATAAGAAATCGCATCAGGAAGATAAAAAGCCTTTATTGGCCAAGTTCCTAAAGCTATTTTAGCATCTAAATCACTAACATCAAAAGCATTTTCAGTAAGGCTAATGTCTCTAGTACCTAATGGATTAATTTTGGTGATTGTTCCAGCTACAATATCAATTTCTGCTATAGCATTATTTTCTTGTAGGGTTACATAAGCCTTTTTAGAGTCAGAGCTTACAGCAATATATTCTGGTTCGATATCTTGCGCAAAACTTGCTTTTGGTCCGTAGATTCTAAAACCACCAGCAACCAAAGCCGCTTTTTGCGATTCGAATGAAGAAAAATCTAAGGTTTTAACGGCATAATTATTTTTCACATTGATAACCGAAATCGTTCCATTTGGGTCAACAGTGTAAGCATCATTTGGCTCCCCTTCGTTAGCCGAAAGAATATAATTTCCATCCGGACTAAAAGTAACCATATCTGGCATTGCGCCAACTGTAATCTTTTTAACCTCCGATAAATCGGATGTTTTTAAAACCACCACATCGCCACTCCCTTGTTTATCTGCGCCATCTAATGCAATTGCTAATAAACCATTACTAACAGCAACACTATTTATGCCTGCATTATTTGGGTAGGTAAGTGTTCTTGATTTAGTTACCGTTGGATAATTAGATAAATCCAGCACTTCAACCTTTGCACCGCCGTCATTGCTTACTACGAAAAGTTTTTTGGTTGATGGATCGTAAGCAGAAATTTCTGCTGCAGTTTCGCCGCCTAAGTCAATTGATGCAGTTTCTTTAAAGCTTGCGATATCCTCAGCTACAATTGGCTCTATTTCTTCTACAGGTTCTGAAGTTTTTTTACAGGCAGTTATTGCCATCGCTGCCATTAACAAGGCAACGAAAAGTTTTTTACAGTTCATGGTTTGTTTGCTTATCTGAACCGCAAAAATAAAATTACAACCTATAATTTACAGATGGGTTGTGTTATCATTTCATTAACAAATTATTCAAATACCGTAAAACTGATGTTAATTTATCTCTCGAAAAACAAACACTTACTAATAATAAGAAGTATTGAGGTTATTGTTCTTCTTTTCTGCAGCTTCTATTATCGAATAATCAGACAGTATAAGTGCAGTTCCTTTTTTTACGCAAACATCATGCTCGAAATGTACCGATGGTTTCCCGTCTGCGGTTCTAACTGTCCATCCGTCCCGCTCCATAAACACATCTTTTGTGCCCATGTTTATCATCGGTTCGATTGCCATTACCAGGTTTTCTTTCAATAACATTCCGGTTCCTTTTCTACCATAATTAGGTACTTGCGGATCTTCATGCATACTCTGCCCTAAACCATGCCCAACAAAATCTCTAACCACACCGTAACCTTGTTTTTCATTGTGTTGTTGAATAGCAAAACCAATATCGCCCAAACGTTTTCCAACCACAGCTTCTTTAATCCCTACAAATAGAGATTCTTTAGTTGTTTTTACCAGTTTAATAATTTCAGGTTTAGCATCACCAATAATAAAAGTATAAGCGTGGTCTCCATGATATTTATTTTTAATTACACCAACATCAACGGATATAATATCGCCATCCTTTAATTCTTCTTTACCGGGAAGCCCGTGAACAACCACATCGTTTACAGAAGTAATTAGCTGAGAAGGAAATCCGTTGTAATTGTAAAAAGATGAGATTGCTCCATTATCGTGAATAAATTCTTTGGCAAGTTTATCAATTTCCTCCGTTTTCATTCCTGCCTTAAGTACGCCTGCAATTTCTGATAATGTTTGGCTTACAAGAAGTGCACTGATTTGCATCAGTTCTACCTGTTCATCTGTTTTGTATATAATCATGCTGCCGCAAAGTTACCAATATGAAGACTACGAAGCAACGAAAACCCGAAAAAGCTAAAAACCCGTTTCAAAATTTAATTTGAAACGGGTTTTTTATTTATATGTTCTGTACAAGCACAGCCAAATAATTTATTAAATATGTATTGCTCTGTTATCAGTTGCAGCTAAAGCCGCTTCTTTTAACGCTTCTGTATAAGTTGGGTGAGCATGGCAGGTACGGGCAATATCTTCTGCAGATGCACGGAACTCCATAGCAATAACTGCTTCAGCAATCATGTCGGCAGCACGTGGGCCAATCATGTGTACACCTAAAACTTCATCTGTTGTAGCATCGGCCAAAACTTTAATGAAACCATCTGTATCCATACTCGCTTTTGCACGTCCACTTGCCTTGAAAGGGAATGATCCTGCTTTATATTTTGTTCCCTTTTCTTTTAATTGCTCTTCTGTTAAGCCAACAGATGCAACTTCAGGCCAAGTATAAACAACTCCAGGAATTAAGTTATAGTTGATGTGTGGTTTTTGACCAGCAATAGTTTCCGCAACATAAGTTCCTTCGTCTTCTGCTTTGTGAGCCAACATTGCACCAGTAATTACATCCCCAATTGCATAAACGCCTTTAACCGAAGTTTCTAAATGCTCGTTTACAGGAACTTTCTTTCCTCTTTCTTCAACGGTGATTCCTATTTTATCTAAACCTAAGCCTTCAGTGTAAGCCGTACGACCAACTGCAACGATGCAATAATCAGCTTCTAAAGAAATGGTTTCTCCTTTTGGGGTTTCGGCTGTTACCGTTACCGTTTTACCTTTTGTGGTAGCGCCAGTAACTTTGTGACCCATGTAAAACTCCATACCCAAATTTTTCTTCAAAACGCGTTGAAGTTCTTTACCTAAACCGGCATCCATTGTTGCAATTATAGAAGGTAGAAATTCTACAACAGACACTTTTGTGCCTAAACGAGCATAAACCGAACCTAACTCTAAACCGATAACGCCACCACCAATCACAACCATAGTTTTAGGCACTTCTTTGATATTTAAAGCCTCAGTTGAAGTGATGATCCGTTTTTTATCAATAGGTAAAAATGGTAAAGCTGTGGGTTTAGAACCTGTAGCAATGATTACATTTTTAGCCGTTAAAGTTTCGGTAGAACCATCAGCTTTAGTAACTAAAATTGTGTTTTTATCTACGAATGAACCAACTCCTTCATATGAATCGATTTTATTTTTTTTGAATAAATAAGTAATGCCGGCTGTATTTTGAGCAACAACGTCGTCTTTGCGAGCGATCATTTGTGGCATATTCACCTTAAGATTTTTTAAATCGATACCGTGAGTAGCAAATGTGTGAGCAGCGTTGTGATAGTGCTCTGAAGAATCTAACAATGCTTTTGATGGAATACAGCCTACATTTAAGCAAGTACCGCCAAAAGTTTTATATTTTTCGATAACAGCAGTTTTTAAACCTAACTGAGCACAACGTATTGCACCCACATAACCGCCCGGTCCTGAACCGATAACAACGACATCGTATTGCATAATTTCTTTAGAATTTTGATTAGCCAAATGTAGGGAAAAAAGGATGAAAGCTGAAAGCTAAAAAGCTTAAAGACTGCACAGAAATTAACAATTTTACAATGAAAACGTATTGCGGTTAAATTTTTCTAATCTACTTTTAATGTTAGGGTTAAGGTTCTATTTCAAACAAAAAAAACTGCTGCGTTTGGTTTTTAGAGAAGTTATTATCTACGCAGAAAATTAAGGTTTTGTGTCCATTCGGCAAATCACGGCCAAAAGTTATGCCCTCGAAATTATCTATATGCATATTTAAACTATCGAAATCGAACAACAATTTCTTGTTTAAGGGTTTTGGTGGATTTTGTAAAAAAGAAGGATTATCAATTTCATTTTGGGCGCCATTTAAGTCGACTAGATACAGCTTTATAAAAGTATGATCATCATGCCCTTTTGCCCATGCCCGCTCCATTACAAGTAAAGTATGGCTGTTAATGGCAAGAATTTCTGAAATCCCGTTTACATTCCAATCGTTATCGACAGTAGGCTGAACAGGAAGTTCACCTAAATTGTAAGCATACTGAGCGATATTCTTTTTACTTGCAATATCAAATTTAAGTATTCTGGTTAAAGCACCTCTAAACCCAAATGAAGCAGCTTTTCCATCCTGATATAAAGGTTCTTCTAAACTTGCATACAGTGTTTTAAAATTATCTGCAAAAGTTACACCTTCAAACAATGCATTTTTTCTTGGCCCGTTTTCTCCTTTTGTAAAGTGAAATCCTTTCGGCAAAGGAATGGTATCGATAAAATTTCCTGTTGGAGAAACAAAGGTTAAAGCTGGTTGCACAATAATCGAATCGCCATTTTTAAACAACCTTTCGCCTTCGCTACTCCAAATTATCTGATTTGTTTTTGGATTATAACGAGCCGATTCTCCATCGGGTTTTAAGGTTTTATCGGTACCATATTTCGGATATTCCTTTCCGTTCTCCTGTTTCAAAAATATAACACCAGTTATTTGAACCGTATCAATTTTATTATCCTGGATTTTTATTTTTGCATTATAAACCCTAGCTGGACTAAATTGTGATGGGTCATCGCTAATTAAATAATATTGATTCGATTTTTTATCATAATCAACCCCAGATAAGCCTCCAACAATAGTATTTTCAAACTTCTGATTTAGAGGCATTACATATTCATCAAGAAATTTTAACGAGGAAATTGTTGTTTCTTTATTTTTAGAAGAAGCATACTTAGTTGTAGAACAAGATGCTAGAAGGCAAATAAACAGTAGAGATAACAAAGAAAATTTAGCTGATGCTTTTTTCAAATCGATATAAATTATCTTGTAAAAATATAGATTTTGTATTAATAAAAAACCGTTTCAATGTTAAATTGAAACGGTTAAAAAATTAATTAAAATTATGCTTAAAACAGTTTACCAATAACACGGTAAGTTGTTGTATTTCCACTAATCACCTCTTCGTAATAAACATCATCTGGAGATACATAATATTTTTCGTTTTTAATGGTTACTTCTCTGCATCCTTCTGGCAAAACGTTAATAATATCTCCAATTTGATGAGTATCTACAGGGCCATCAGTTGTATTTAAAACACCATCTTTACCTGCAACAATATAAACAGCCTTGCCATCTTTATTTGCACCTTGAGTGTAGTAAACACCTTTATATTCGTAATAATCTACACCGTCAATAGTTACTAATTCTGCTTCGCTTGGCAAACTTGGAACCTCTGCTCCAACTGGCGGAATAACAACCTGATAATTATTTTCGTATTGGCGATAAAATAATCCACCAGAATAATAATATTGATCAGGACCATAATAAAAAGGGTAATATCCAAAAGGCAAAACATTTAGACGAAATCCTATAAATGGTCTATAATAATTATAATAGCCATAATATGATCTGCCATAACGGCTGCCATATCCAGGACGATAACCATAATTTGGACGATAACCTATCCCCGGTCTGCTACCAGGGCGATAACCTGGACCTGGACGATAACCAGGACGCTCAGGTCGGCCTCCATAAGACAGATTACCTCCACGATTAGGCGCCTGAGAAATTCTATTGTTCGATGGTGCTTGCATAGATGGCTGTCTTGAACCTCCGCCTCTTGATGGTGATACAGAACTTGAACGACCACCACCGCCACTCATGCTTCCACCGCCACCTCTGCTTGGTCTTTGAGCAGAAGCAACTTCAACGCTAAAAGTTGTTATCATTGCTGCTACAGCAAAAACAACTAATCCTTTATTTAATAACCTCTTCATTTTATTGTGTTTAAATCAACTGTAAGTATGACGATGAAAATCTTCAAAAGATTATCCATTAACATTATTTAACTAAATTTTGATAATGGAATGACGATTTGAAAATTCACATCCTAACAAACCTTTTACGACGTGTTTTTTCCTAATCATTTTCTAATCCTCTATATTTAAATTTTATTCCTAAAATCAAACTATAAATGAACCTTACCAAAATTTTCGGCTTCTTATTTTGTTTATTTATTTCTAACGAATTGTTGGCTCAACAAACCGATTCGGCATACGTTAGAGAGAACTACACAAAGATAGAACGCCAAATACCTATGCGTGATGGTGTTAAGCTTTTCACTTCGATTTATATACCCAAAAATCAATCCAAAAAATTTCCTTTTTTAATTAACAGAACGCCTTATACAGTTGCACCTTATGGCGAAGATAAATATAAGCTTAGCTTAGGAAATTTCCCTGCAATGATGCGTGAAGGTTTTATTTTTGTTTACCAGGATGTTCGCGGAAGATGGATGAGTGAAGGAACTTTCGAGGATATTCGTCCACAAACTTTGAAAAAAGGTAAAAAAGATATCGATGAGAGCACAGATACTTATGATACCATTGATTGGTTGGTAAAAAACATCAAGAACAATAATGGTAATGCTGGGATTTATGGAATTTCCTACCCAGGTTTTTATTCTACAACTTCTTTACCGAATTCGCACCCGGCTTTAAAAGCAGTTTCGCCGCAGGCACCGGTTACAGATTGGTTTATGGGTGATGATTTTCATCACCGAGGCACATTATTTTTAATGGATGCTTTCAGTTTTATGGGCAGCTTTGGTGTTCCTCGTCCGAAACCAATTACACCAGATAAAGGTCCAAAACCTTTTAAATTTCCAATTCAGGATAATTACCGCTTTTATTTAGAAGCCGGAACCATTAAAAATCTAAAAGACAAATATTTTGCTGATAGTATTAAATTCTGGAATGATTTGGTGAAACACCCAAATTTGGATACTTTCTGGAAAGCTCGAATAATTACACCGCATTTAAAAAATGTTAAACCGGCCGTTATGGTAGTAGGTGGTTTCTTCGATGCAGAAGATGCTTACGGAACTTTTGATACCTACAAAGCGATTGAAAAACAAAACCCTGATGCAAACAATATTTTAGTAGCCGGCCCTTGGTTTCACGGCGGCTGGGTTCGCAGCGACGGTTCTTACTTTGGTGATATTCAATTTGGAAAAACAACGAGTATCGACTATCAACAACAATATGAATTACCTTTCTTTAAACATTACTTAAAAGGTGAAGGCGATTTTAATGCTGCCGAAGCTAATATTTTCGTAACCGGAAGTAATGAGTGGAAAAAATTTAATACCTGGCCACCAAAGGATGTAGAAACCAAAAACATCTATCTACAACCCAACGGAAAACTTGGTTTTGAAAAAGTTGGCAGAACCGATAGCTGGGATGAGTATGTAAGCGACCCGAATAATCCTGTTCCTTATCAGGATGGCGTTCAAGCTAAACGAAGCCGCGAATATATGATAGATGATCAGCGTTTTGCAGCTCGTCGACCAGATGTTAAAACTTATCAAACCGATGCCTTAACAGAAGATATTACATTAACCGGTCCGGTTTTGGCCAATTTGGTTGTTTCAACCACAGGAACTGATGCCGATTACGTAGTAAAACTTATCGATGTTTATCCCGAAGATGAACCTAATCCAGTACCCAACCCAAAAAACCTAATTATGGGTGGTTACGAAATGTTGGTTAGAGGCGAAATTATGCGAGGTAAATTCCGTAATAGCTTCGAAAAACCAGAAGCTTTTGTTCCAGGTGCGATTACAAAAGTGAATTATCCCTTACCAGATGTGGCTCACACATTTAAAAAAGGGCACAAAATCATGATTCAGATTCAGAATTCATGGTTTCCACTGGCAGATAGAAATCCGCAAAAATTTATGGATATTTATAAGGCAGAGCCATCAGATTTTCAAAAAGCGACACATAAAATTTATCACGACACTTTTAACAGCTCTTATATCACTGTATCTGTTCTAAAATAATTAATCATGAAATACATTAAACTTATTTTCGCCGTTTTTCTTTGCTCGGCTTCGACTGCTTTTGCGCAAAATTCAGCGAGCTATCCACAAGATAATTTTATAAAAAAAGAAGTCTACATTACTATGCGTGATGGGGTTAAACTTTTTACTGCGATTTACACACCAAAAGATGCTTCGAAGGATAAAAAATATCCGATGATTATGCAGCGCACTTGTTACGGCATTGCACCTTATGGTGAAGATAAATTCCCTAGCAAACTTGGTCCATCAGATTTAATGATGAAAGAAGGTTACATCGTAATTATGCAGGATGTTCGCGGGCGCTATAAAAGCGAAGGTCTTTTCACCAATATGACACCAGTTATCGACAATAAAAAGGCAAAAACCGATGTTGATGAGGGTTCGGATACTTATGATACAATTGATTGGTTGGTGAAAAATGTTGCCAATAATAATGGCAGAGTTGGCCAATGGGGGATTTCCTATCCAGGCTTTTACACTGCAGCAGGTATTTTAAGTAATCACCCGGCTTTGAAAGCATCGTCTCCACAGGCTCCGATATCCGATTTTTTCTTTGACGATTTTCATCATAATGGCTCATTTCTTCAAAGTTATTTTTTCACTTTCCCGGTATTTGGTGTTCAAAAAACAGGACCAGAAACTTCTGCATGGTATGGCAAGCAGACCATTAAACCGAACACTAAAGATGGTTATCAATTCGCTTTAGATTTAGGTCCGTTAGCTAATGCAGATAAATATTATAAAGATAATTTCTTTTGGCAGGAAACAGTTAATCATCCTAATTACGATGAATTCTGGCAAAAACGTGGCCTCCTAAAGCATTACAATACGGTTAAACCTGCCGTAATGGTAGTTGGTGGTTGGTACGATGCAGAAGATTTATCAGGGCCATTAAATATTTATAAGGCTATCGAAAAGAAAAACCCTAATGCATACAATACAATTGTTATGGGACCTTTCGGTCATGGTAGATGGAGCCGCGAAACTGGACACACGATGCATAGCAATGTTTATTTTGGGGATAGTATTGCTACTTTTTATCAAAAAAATATTGAAGCAAAATTCTTTAATCATTTCTTAAAAGGCAATGGAGATAAAAACGCTGGCTTGCCAGAAGCTTACATGTACGATACAGGCAAAAAAGGTTGGGAAACATTCGATAAATGGCCAACTGAAAAAGCTACTAAGCAAAAATTATTTCTGGGAGCCGATGGAAAATTAAGCATGACAGCTCCTATATCTACAGGCTCTGTAAACTACGATAGCGACCCTTTAAAGCCTGTTCCTTACACAGAAGATTTAACAACAACTTTAGGCTTTACCCCTCATAATTATATGAGTGAAGACCAGCGTTTCGCGGGCAGACGACCAGATGTTTTAGTTTTTCAAACCGACGTTTTAGATAATGATATTACTTTGGGTGGCGAAATTATGTCACACCTTAAAGTTTCCACAACAGGAACTGATGCTGATTTTATTGTTAAACTTATTGATGTTTATCCTGTAGATGAGCCGAACAATCCTTACATGCCTAATAAAAATATTATCCTAAGTAATTATTGGCAAATGGTGCGCTCGGAGATTATGCCAGCTCGTTTCCGCAATAGCTTCGAAAAACCCGAAGCTCTAGTCGTAAATCAAAAAACTAATGTTAATTTCAGACTACAAGATGTTTTACACACGTTTAAAAAAGGGCATAGAATTATGATTCAAGTTCAAAGCACTGCATTCCCTCTATTTGCCCGCAATCCTCAAAAATTTGTAGATAATCCTTATAAAGCAACTGAAGCCGATTATATTAAAGCAACTCAAACCATATTTAACGATAGTTTTATCGAGGTGGATGTGATAAAATAGGCTTCGAAAAACCACCTCAACCATAATATTATTAACTTAAATCGAAAACACTAAGGGAAAAATCGGTAGCGGAGTATATCAGTCTGTAGGTAGCTAACCTTGACAACGCTTAACGAGCCGCTACCGATTTAGGCAATCTTTTTAAATCTAAAATATAAATTCAAATCAATTATTTTAGACAATTACAATCTAAAGAACACCGAATTTGCTTAAGTTAATGACGTTGGGGGGTCAGGGGTGGTTAATTATGTACAACATCAAAATGAAAAAAACTCTTTTAATACTTGCTTTTGCATTAAGCATTTCTACTTTAAAAGCCCAATTGCTCGGCAAAAACCAAGAAAACTCCATAGCAGATAGTCTGCGTGGTACTTTAACACCACTGAGAACTTGTTACGATATTAACTATTACCACTTAGATGTTAAGATCGACATCGATCAAAAATCGGTTAGTGGAAGTAATGAATTTGCTTTCACAGCAACTCAGGATTTCACAAAACTTCAATTCGATTTGTTTTCAAATTTAAAAGTCGAAAAAGTTGTTTATAAAGACGTTGAATTACCATTTACGAGAGAATATAACGCTGTTTTTGTAACGTTCCCCAAAGCAATTAAAAAAGGTAGCAAGGATAAGTTCACCGTTTTCTATTCCGGCAATCCGGTTATTGCTAAGAGGCCACCATGGGATGGAGGCTTCATTTTCAAAAAAGATGCCGCAGGCAATCCATTTGTTTCTGTTGCTTGCCAGGGGTTTGGCGCAAGCTGCTGGTGGCCAAATAAAGATCATCAAAGTGATGAAGTTGACAGCATGAAAATCAGCATAAGCGTACCAAAAGATTTGCAGGAAATTTCTAATGGGAGATTATTAAATACTATAGATAAAGCTGATGGATATAAACAATACAATTGGTTGGTTGCTAATCCGATTAACAATTACGATGTTACTTTTTACATTGGAAAATATGCACATTGGCAAGATAGTTATAATGGTGAAGCCGGAAAACTAAGTTTAGACTTTTGGGCTTTACAAACAGATAGTGCTAAAGCCCGCCCGCATTGGGATGCCGATGTAAAGCCAATGATTAAATGTTTTGAATATTGGTTTGGGCCTTATCCATGGTATAAAGATGGCTATAAATTGGTACAGGCACCACATTTGGGGATGGAACATCAAAGTGCTGTAGCTTACGGAAATCAATTTAAAAAAGGTTATTTAGGTAGAGATCTAAGTGGAACTGGGCATGGGTTAAACTGGGATTTTATCACAATTCATGAAAGTGGCCACGAATGGTTTGGGAACAGCATTACTGCAAAAGATATTGCTGATATGTGGATTCATGAAGGTTTCACAAACTATTCGGAAGTTTTATTTGTAGAATGTTCTGAAAGTAAAGCAGCTGCGAATGAATATGTTGTCGGTTTACAAAAAACAATCGCAAATGACATCCCAATTATTGGCCCCTATAATGTGAATAAAGAAGGCTCGGGTGATATGTATCCAAAAGGTGCAAATTTAATTCATACCATCCGCCAGCTTATCAATAATGACGAGAAATTCAGAGAAATTTTGCGTGGATTAGGAAAAACTTTTTACCATAAAACGGTAACTACAGCCGAAGTAGAAAATTTCATTTCAAAACAAAGTGGTTTAAAACTGAATAAAGTTTTTGACCAATACCTACGCTACGCTAAAATTCCGGTTTTAGAGTATAAAATAAACAATGGCGAACTTACTTACCGTTGGATTACAGATGTTAAAGATTTTGACATGCCTGTAAGGGTTACTCTAAAAAGCGGCTCTTACACTTTAATAAAGCCTACAAATGATTGGAAAACAATTAAATTAGATACAAGTGTTACAACTGAGAATTTTAAGCACGACCCATTATTCTACATCAAAACTAAAAAAAGTTAATTTTTTCAGTATGAATTGAATCTTGAAAAAATAAAAATGAAGAAGAATTGTATGGTGATGCAACTTTTCGAAAGAATAATCGTCTTATTTAAAAACACCTATTAATCCGTCTTAATTTTATTAAAACAAAGGCGCTAAATTTCTACAATCATGAAAAAAATATTTTCAATTTTATGTGTGGCATTAATGTTTACCACAACTTTCAGTGCAGTTGCAAAAACTGAAATCACAATTAGTTCATCAAAGAAAGCTGATGATAGAGACGTAAAAAACTTTAGCGGCGTGGCTGCCGGTGGACCAATTAAGGTAGTTATTACTTTAGGTAGCACCGAAAGCTGCAGATTTGAAGGTGACGCTGACGCAATCTCGACATTAATAACTGAGGTAAAAGGCAATGTTCTAATCATTCGTCCGCAAAACAGCTGGACAAGCTGGGAGCATAAATACGAAAATAAAAAAATAACAGCTTATGTAACGGCTAAAACGATAACAAGTTTAACCATGAGCGGTTCTGGAGCTATGTCTGTAAAAGGTAAAGTAAACGCAAAAACACTTTCTTCAACTTTAAGCGGTTCTGGAACAATTACAACAAGTGCTGATGTTGATGATTTTAACGGCGTAATTAGTGGTTCGGGCAGATTAAATATTACCGGTTCTGCCGAAGAGGCTAAAGTTGTAATTAGTGGTTCAGGTAATTTTTCTGGAAAAGGATTTTCAGTAAATAATTTCTCAACAACTGTGAGCGGCTCTGGAACTATTGATATTAAAGCAGATAATACAATTAAAGCGGTTATAAGTGGCTCGGGTAACGTTAATTATTCTGGCAATGCAACCGTAGAAAAAACTGTTATCGGCTCTGGAAGAGTAAGAAAAATTTAATTAAACACACAAATGAGGCCAAGCGTTCCGAATTAAATCGGAACGCTTTTTTTATGTCTAGGCAACTCTAAATTGCTAATCTGTTGCAATTGAAGGTTTAATAATAAATAGTTTGTTGGTGAAAAACTTCTACAGAATTTCTAAAGACTCACCTTATAGCAGATATTCCTTATCAATTAAGATAAGGCAACATTGTCTATAAAGCTTCTTTGATTTTATAAATTAGAACTGAACACCGATTACCCACATATTTTCCAGGTAATTAATTTTCTGACTTGCTTTATCATACTCATCCCAACCAGTGGTGTGTACATTAGTTAAATTAGTTGCGCCAACTTTGGTTGTATTTTGGAGATATATGTTCTTCCAAACGTAGAATTTTAAACCAATTTTTGCAGAAACACCATAACCAGAAATACTGAAGTGATTATTTCTTCCCTGACCAAACAAGCGTACATCAGAACGGGGAACCATTAAGCCAGCCCCCAAACCTGTTTCAAGTGTAAGTGAGGTGTTTCCACTTGGCGCAACCCAAATATCATCATAACGCTCAACTTCAACATTTGCATAGTTAAAACCATCTGTATGCTCATAAGTTAACATACTTTCTTTTACATTAATCATTTGACCATTATAATCGCCTGCCAATGCACCTGTAGGTGTATTAGTAGTAGAAATATTTGTACCTATGTGGCCAGATATTACAACGCTTTGTGGTATATCCATCACATATTTCATGTGATCCCAACCTATTGAAATACTATAATTATCTTTAATAAAGTAACCCAAACGAATGTTATATTGAGGAACAGTAATCAAACCCGGATTTAAATACTGCCAGCTTAATTTCGATTGCCTGTCATGCGCAACAACATCTTGTAAGGTAAAATCGTAATTCGGCCCTTGAAATCTGATATCACTTTTACCATACCAAGAATTATTATATCCCCAATGAAAGTAAAAATCACCTTTGCGACTATCTTTTCTTCTATGTTCGGGATTAAATAAGCTTTTTGAGGTTGGTGCTACATCTGTTGAAGAGGTTTTAACATCCTGGGCTTGCATCCGCTTGCCAAATAATAACGCCAAAAATAGTATTGAGATTTTTTTCACGCGGCAAATTGAGCAAAAAGCAACGTCATTTACAACATCTTTAACACTTGGTAATAATTAAGCTACAAAAAATGACTTTAAAACATTAAAACGCAATTAGAACCTTGTATAAACTGCTAATTGCACAATATTATTAACGGTATTATTTGTTAAACCATGTACAGCTTGATTCATATAACCAGCTTCAATATCAACCTTTTTAGAGAAGCGATATCCTAATGCCAGATAAGCCCTGTTTTGATCGAAAACACTATTGTTCAATTGTTCCTTATTTTGAATATTCAAAAAAACCTCGTTCTGTAAAGCAATGAAAGCACCTTTAGTAAAAGTTGGCTGTGCTTTTTGCAATGGTTGTATCAACCTGAAAAAATAACGAAAACGTTGAGAAAAGAGATCTTCATTTCCAGTTCTCTCAATAAATCTTTGCTCTACCCTAACCCTATGGCTCGCAAATATTGAGCTGATTTTGTGATTATAAATGTATTGTTCAAAAATACGATGTTCGTTTAGAGAAACAGAATTGTCACTTCCAAGCGTTCTAACTTGTGTAGTTTGCCATAAATAACCTAAAGCAATATTACTATTTTTATTGATGAAGTATTGCAATGCAGGGCGAACCAAAGTATTTCTTACATGATCCCAATCATCGGCAGATCGAATTTGTAAATCAAACTGCAAGCCCCACTTTTCATTAAATTTGGTATTATTAAGGAACATAAACCAGCCTGAATTCTGCTGTTGGGTTTGTGCATTAAGCTTTCCGAATGCTATCAGTAAAACTGATGCAAGTAATAGTATTCTTTTCATATAAATTAATCCGGTATTATCTGTATCGGCTAAAATAGTAGAAATTACACAAAGCTTAATATTTAACTTTAAATTAATACTTAAACACATTGGTAAATGGTTTATTAGCCGAAGCAAATTGGCTTTATTTAAATTTGATTTACTGTTAAGCGATTAAAAATTTATCTTCGTTAAAGATTTGAGCATTCTGTTTAATTTTAAATGGTAAAATTTGCTCTGGTTTTTAAAATTACAAAACGTAAAAAAGAACAAAAATGATTATTGAACCAAGAATGAGGGGCTTTATTTGTTTAACGGCACATCCAGATGGATGCGCACAAAACGTAAAGAACCAAATTGAATATGTAAAATCTAAAGGTGCTATCAATGGGCCTAAAAAAGTTTTAGTAATTGGAGCATCAACAGGTTTCGGTCTGGCATCAAGAATTACAGCTGCTTATGGCTCTGGTGCATCAACAATTGGTGTGTTTTTCGAAAAAGCACCTACTGAAGGTAAAACTGCATCTCCAGGTTGGTACAATAGCGCAGCTTTCGAAAAAGAAGCGCACGCAGCTGGTTTATATGCAAAAAGCATTAACGGCGATGCTTTCTCGAAAGAAATTAAAGAAATAACTTTACAAACAATTAAGGCAGATTTAGGTCAGGTAGATTTAGTAATTTATAGCCTGGCTTCTCCAGTTAGAAAACATCCTGATACAGAAGTTTTACACCGTTCTACATTAAAACCTATCGGTGCAACTTATACAAATAAAACTGTAGATTTTCACACTGGCAATGTAAGCGAAATTTCTATCGAGCCTGCTAACGAAGAAGATATTGCAAATACAGTTGCCGTAATGGGCGGCGAAGATTGGGCCATGTGGATTGATGCTTTAAAAGCAGAAAATCTTTTAGCTGAAGGCGCTACAACAGTTGCTTATTCTTACATCGGTCCAGCTTTAACAGAAGCCGTATACCGCAAAGGTACAATTGGAAGAGCTAAGGATGATTTAGAAGCTACTGCTTTCAAAATTGGCGATAAATTAAAAGATATTAATGGTAAAGCTTATGTTTCGGTAAACAAGGCCTTAGTAACGCAAGCCAGCTCTGCAATTCCTGTTATTCCTTTATACATTTCTTTATTGTACAAAATAATGAAAGAGGAAGGTATTCACGAAGGAACGATTGAGCAAATTCAACGTTTATATGCGGATAGATTGTACAATGGTGGCGAAATTCCTGTTGATGAAAAAGGAAGAATCAGAATAGACGATTGGGAAATGCGTGAAGATGTTCAGGCTAAAGTTGCAAAGCTTTGGGAAGAAGCAACCACTGAAACTTTACCAGCAATTGGCGATTTACCAGGTTACCGTTCAGATTTCTTAAGCTTATTTGGTTTCGAAATTGATAAAGTAGATTATCAGAAAAATGCAAACGAATTAGTTGAAATAGAAGGATTAGTAAATTAATCATTAAAGCTGATTCAAGCATTTTCAAAGATTTCTCCACTTCCGCCGAAATGACGATTGAGCGTTAAATTTAAGCGATTGTCGTCATTTCGACTGAAGCAAAGCGAAACGGAGAAATCTTTCATTCTAATGTGATTATTTATAAAAATCGCACGCTTGAAATAAAAAAAATCATTACGGCTGGCCTAAAACCCAGCCGTTTTTTATATCAGAATATTATGAGTTTTGAATTACAACCAAAATTAGAAAACGATTTAATTAAAGTTGAACCCCTACAATCAGGAGATTTTGAAAAACTTTATGCAGTTGCATCCGACCCATTAGTTTGGGAGCAACACCCCAACAAAGACCGTTATAAAAGAGAGGTTTTCGAAAACTTTTTTAAAGGTGCAATAGAATCAAACGGTGCATTTATTGTTTACGATAAAGAAACTGGTAATACTGTAGGTAGTTCGAGATATTATGACGTAGATGAAGAAAATAATTCGATTGCCATTGGTTATACATTTATTGGCCGCCAATTTTGGGGCAAAGGCCACAATTCCGCATTAAAAAAACTGATGCTCGACTATGCTTTTCTATTTGTAGATAAAGTAATTTTGCACATTGGTGCAACAAATTATCGTTCTCAGAAAGCAACAGAAAAACTTGGTGCAGTAAAAATTGCCGATTTAGAAGTTGCTTATTACGGAGAACCTGCAAAATGGAATTTTGTATATCAAATAGATAGAGAAAAGTGGAGCTCTAAATAATTGATGAGCAGACCTTAGCGGAATAAAATCGTGTTTCTGCTTTAGTATTCTTATATTTGCATAAATCTCCATTGCACTCACCTTTCTAAAAACAAAACAATTATATAAATATGGCTAAATCTCAGGCAACTTACAGTAAAAAAGAGAACGAAAAAAAACGATTAAAAAAACAAAAAGACAAACAAGAGAAAAAAGAAGAGCGTCAATCTAATGCAAAAAAAGGTTTAGCGCTTGAAGAAATGTTTGCGTATGTTGATGAAAATGGTAACATTTCGTCTACTCCACCGGATCCTAAAAAGAAGAAAGTATTCAATATTGAGGATGTACAAATCGGTATTACAAGACAAGAGGATATTATCGATGAAAACCCGATAAAAAAAGGTACAGTAACTTTCTTTAATGATAGCAAAGGTTACGGTTTTATTAAAAACACCGAAACTCAGGATAGCATTTTCGTACACGCAAACGGTTTGGTAACACAAATTAAAGAAGGCGATAAAGTTACGTTCGAGGTAGAAATGGGCCAAAAAGGACCAACTGCTGTTAAAGTATCGAAGGTTTAATTACCTCAAAACGCTCCAATTTGCTTTTTTTTTAAAGGCTACAACATAAAAATTCTGCAGAAATTCTGCTGCGCCAGGTTTTATAACCATTTATAATTCCGTCTATTTAAGCATAAAACCTAGCGCAATTTTTTTCTTTTTCTAAAAGAAAAATCAACTAATTTAATTTTCAATTTTTAGAGAATCATGCTCTGGTTTTCTTCGGCTATTTCAGTTTCGCCCGCTTATATTCCTCATTTCGCTGCGCTTTCCTTCCAGGTTATTTCGCTTTGTCGGGTTTACATTGCAATTAAAGTTATTCTTTTTAAGAAATTACTTTCCTATTAATTTAGAATCGCAAAGGATGGTTTTTACTTTTTCGTACCAGAACAATTCGTTGTTAATAAACCTGATGGGAGTAAAAAGCCCACAGCGCAGCGAGGACTTATAACGGATTGCAGGGCTAATTTTGCCATGCAAAACTGAACATTGATTTTCTAAATTTTAAAAAATATTTTAATATCGGTGTGGAATTTGCTTTAGATTTACATCATAACAACACACACAAAGAAAAATATTATGAAAAAGTTAATAGCAATTGCACTCGTTGCATTTTTAGGTTTATCAACCGCCATGGCACAACAAGTAGATTTACGCAGAAAAATTAATGTTAGCGGTTCGGCCGAAACTGAAGTTACACCGGATATTATTTACATCGGCATTTCGCTTAAAGAATATTTAACCGGAAAGAAAAAAACAGAAATTACAGTGTTAGAGAAACAATTGTATGCTGCGGTGCAAAAAGCTGGCATTTCGAAAGAAAATTTAACGGTTAGTAATTTAAGTAGCTGGAATGATGCTACCGAGAAAAAGAAAAACCCAGAATTTTTAGCGAGCAAACAATATCGCTTAAAAGTTAGCGACCTTAATAAGTTTAACTCAATTTTAGAGGCAATTGATGCAAAAGGAATTGCAAGTACGAACATTGAAAGCTATGATTATTCGAAAATTGAAAGCTTAAAGAAAGACCTTAAAATTAAAGCACTTTTAGCGGCTAAAGAAAAAGCGGCTTACATGGTAGAAGCGTTGGATGGCAAGCTGGGTAATGTAATCGAAATTCAGGATGGTGGAGATAATATAATACAACCTGTTTACAGAAACTATATGATGAAATCGGCGATGGCTGAATCTGCTGATACAGCACCGGAAATTGATTTCAAAAAAATAAAGTTAAACTTCACTGTTAATGCGGTTTTCGAAATCAAATAATATTTAACATTTGAATTAATGCCTTTTTAAAACCTACCAGAACATTTTGGTAGGTTTTTTGTTAGGTAAGCATCGAACACTAAAAAAATTAAATATTATGAAAAAATTCATTTACACATTAGCCCTTATTTTTACATTAGGCATTAGTTTCAATTCTGTACAGGCAGCAAACAAACCAGCTAAAAACCCAACAGAGTTAACAGCAGAAGAAACTGTTAAATTAGAGAGAATCAAAACCCGTGTTGAGGAAATTAGAGAGATGGACAAGTCTAATTTAACTAAGGCTGAGCGTAAAGCTTTACGTAGCGAGTTAAAAGAATTGAAAAATCAAGCTCGTGCAGTTTCTGGAGGTGTTTATCTTTCAGTTGGCGCAATTATCATCATCATTTTATTATTGATTTTGATTTTATAATCACAAGCATTCACATCTATCTATATAAACGAAAAGCTTCCCAATGATAAATCGGGAAGCTTTTTTTATTTACCTGATCCTACTAAAGGATTTGGTTTATGTAATGTCTGTGCTTTCCCACTCCTTCTGGAGAGGGATTTGATGCCAGAAGTTTTACTTCCCCCTTTCAAAGGGCGTGGCTTTTAATCAATTATATCAAAGCCCGTATATTTCACTAAAGCTTCTGGAATTTTAATTCCATTTTCTGTTTGGTAGTTTTCTAAAATTGATGCTACAATACGTGGTAATGCTAAAGCACTTCCGTTTAACGAGTGCGCTAATTGTGCTTTACCTTCTTTTCCTTTAAAACGTAATTTTAAACGATTTGCCTGGTATGTTTCGAAGTTAGATACTGATGAAACTTCTAACCAACGCTCTTGCGCTGCACTCCAAACCTCCATATCGTATGTCATTGCTGAAGTAAAACCCATATCGCCACCGCATAAACGTAAAACGCGGTAATGTAAACCTAGTTCCTGCAATAAAGATTGAACATATTTGCTCATTTCCTCTAAAGTTTCGTAAGATTTATCTGGATGTGTAATTTGTACAACTTCAACTTTATCAAACTGATGTAAACGATTCAAACCACGAACGTGTGCGCCATAAGAACCCGCTTCTCTGCGGAAACAAGGCGTGTAAGCTGTATTTTTAATCGGTAAATCTTCTTCCTTAACAATTACATCACGGTATAAATTGGTAACTGGAACTTCTGCAGTTGGAATTAAATATAAATCATCTACAGTAGAGTGATACATCTGCCCTTCTTTATCTGGCAACTGACCTGTGCCAAAACCCGATGCTGCATTTACTAAATGTGGTACCTGCATTTCTTTATAACCAGCTTCAGTTGCGTGGTCTAAAAAGAAATTGATTAAAGCTCGTTGCAACCTAGCTCCTTTTCCTTTATAAACAGGGAAACCAGCGCCAGTGATTTTAACGCCTAATTCGAAATCAATAATGTCGTATTTTGCAGCCAATTCCCAGTGCGGTAAAGCTTTTGTTGGTAATTCTGCTGGAGCGCCATGCACATAAACTACTTCATTTTCTTCTGCGGTAGAACCTTTTGGCACTAAATCGTAAGGTAAATTCGGCAACTGAACAACCAAATTAAACTGAGCCGTTTCAAGCTCGTTTAATTTTTCGGTAAGGTTTTTAATATTTTCTTTATGAGAAGCTGTTTGCGCTTTAATTGCTTCAGCCTCTTCTTTTTTACCTGTACGCATTAAATCGCCAATTTGTTTGGCAGCTGCATTTGCTTCGGCGGAAATACCATCTAAAGAAGTTTGGGTAGAACGACGCTCTTCATCAATTTTGATAATTTCATCGACTAACTCTGGTTGTTTAAAGTTACGCACACTTAAACGTTCTAAAACTTTCTCTCTATTTTCGCGGATATAGTTAACTTGCAGCATTATTTAATTTTTTCACAAAGATAATATAGATTTACGAAATACGATTGACGATTTTAGAATTAGTATAAAGCAAAACTAAATTGTAAATCATATCCTAATTAATGGCGTAAATCGTAAATCAAAATAAAGAAACTGGTTTCCAAATTACGCCGAAAATCGTAATTCGTAAATCCAAAGTCGTAAATCAGATGACAGGCAAACTATTTCTTGTACCAACACCAATAGGTAATTTGGAGGATATGACCTTCAGGGCGATCAGAATTTTAAAAGAATGTGATTTAATTTTAGCCGAAGACACCCGAACCAGCGCACCAATGCTTAAACATTTTGGTATTGATAAAAAGGTTTTTTCTCATCATCAACATAACGAACACAAAGCAACCTCCGAGATTATTAAATTCTTAAACGAAGGACAAAAAATTGCTTTAATTTCAGATGCAGGAACGCCTGCAATTTCCGACCCTGGTTTTTTTCTGGTTCGCGAAGCGATAAAAAATGATATTGCAGTTGAATGTTTACCCGGAGCAACAGCTTTCGTTCCTGCGTTGGTAAATTCTGGCTTACCTGCTGATGCTTTTTGTTTTGAAGGTTTTCTTCCAGTAAAAAAAGGAAGGCAAACAAAATTTAAAAAGCTAGCAGAAGAAGACCGCACCATTATACTTTACGAAAGTCCGCATCGTTTATTAAAAACTTTAGAAGAGTTTGCACAGTATTTAGGTGCCGACAGGCAAGCATCAGTTAGTAGAGAATTGACTAAAATGTTCGAAGAAACCGTTAGAGGAACTTTGGTAGAAATAAAATCACATTTTGAAAACAATACTTTAAAAGGAGAATTTGTAATTTGCATTGCAGGTAAAGAGATGACTAAGGAGAAAAGAGCAATGAACAAAGATAAATACGAAGATAGTGAAGAGTAGAAATGATGCTAATAACATCAGAAAGATATATCTGTTTTACAAAAGAGATAAATACTTATCTCAAAGAAAAAATTTAATACAATTATGATTAGCATAGATAGATTTTTAAGTGACGAACAAGACCCAAAAGCAGTTGAAAAAGTTATTGGAAAACTAAACGACCTTTTAACCACTGGCGAGGAAATTTTATACCTAGCTGTACAGAAAAAACCTGCTGTAAACTTGTTGCCTGATAGCATTGCCATTTCCAATAAAAGAATTTTTTATTGCGAACCCGGCAATCTGGGATTGACAATGAATTTTAAAGATATTTCTTGGAAAAGCATTAAAGAAGTTTCTTTTAAAGAAGAGTTCTTTGGCTCGAAATTTATCTGCGTTCCGCAGCATGGCGAAAATATTGTAACAGAGTTTATTCCGAAAGTACAAGCAAGAAAATTACATCAGGCAGCTAATGAACAATTAGAAGCCTACAAAGAATTGCTTCATCAACAAAAATTAGAGGAAAATCGTGCAATGGCTACACCAATTGCCTCTGCCCCACAATCTTTTGCCGATGCTGCACCAATAGACATTCCTACTCCTGAACCTATTCAAATTGCTGAGGTTATAGAAGAACCTGAAGATGAAACCACGTTAAAGTTGCGAAAACTTAAAACTTTATACGATAAACATTTGATTACCCAGGAAGAGTACGAAGCTAAAAAAGCAAATATTTTAGATAGTTTGTAAATATCAAACCGTCACCTTGAGCTTGTGGAAATACAATCCTTCGACAAGTTCAAGGTGACATTATGCCTAATCAGGCTGAACTATGAATAATAAACAAACTTACCTCCTCGCCTTACTTAGTGCGTTTTTACTTTGGCTGGCTTGGCCACCAATTCCTTTCACAACACCATTGTTGCTAATAGCGTTGGTTCCATTATTTATTGCATTAGAAAGTATTTCGTTACAAAATATAAAAAAGCAAGGCAAAAGAATTTTCTTAACTGCTGGCTTAACATTTTTAATTTGGAATACTGCATCTGTTTATTGGGTTTATAATGCAATAAAAGCTTACAATGGGACTTTAGTGGCCATTCCAGTTTCTTTAATTCCTTACGGTTTAGGCGCATTATTGATGACTTTCGCCTTTTGGTTATTTTATCGATTAGCTAAATACTCAAGTAAAAAAATAGCTTATTTAGGGTTAGTTTCCTTTTACATCGCTCTAGAATATTTACAGCAAAGCTGGGATTTAGCTTTCCCCTGGATGACTTTAGGTAACGGGCTTGCCGGAATGCACCAGCTAGCGCAATGGTACGATTATACAGGTATTTACGGCGGTTCTCTATGGATTTTAGTCAGCAACATTTTAGCATTTGAGGCCTATAAAAAACTTAAAACACAAAGTGGATATTTAAAATTCAGAACTTTAGGGATTTGGATTTTAGTGGTTATTATTCCAATTGGAATATCGTTGACAAAATATTTCACAGCCGAAGAAAAAGGAACACCAAGTAATGTTGTTGTAGTTCAGCCGAATATAGATCCATATCAAAAATTAGAGAACATACCAACTGCCGAACAAATTCAAATATTAACACATTTATCCGATTCTATAGGACAATCGAATACGGAGTACTTCATCTGGCCTGAAACTGCCATTCCAAATTATGCGGATGAAGACCAGATCCGCAGTAATCCAGACTTTGCAACATTGCAAAATTTTCTGAGTAAATACAAAAACGGAACACTAATTACTGGTATAGAAACCATTAAAACTTATCCAGATAAACGAACAATTTCGGCAAAATTTGTACCAGAACGCGGTTTTTATTACGACAACTTTAATTCTGCAATGCAGGTAGAAAACTCGGCAAATGTTCAGTTTTATCACAAATCAAAACTTGTTCCTGGAGCCGAAAAAATGCCTTTCCCAAAAGTTTTTTCTTTTATGGATGGCGTATTTTCTCAACTTGGCGGAAGCGTAAGCGGTTGGGGCTGGCAAGAAAAACCAAGTGTATTATATGCACAAAGTGGAATTGGTGCTGCGCCAGTTGTATGTTACGAAAGTTTATGGGGCGATTGGATTGGCCAGCAAGTTAAAGATGGCGCACAGTTTATCGCAATTATTACTAACGATGGCTGGTGGGGAAATACCTCTGGTAAAGATCAGCATGAAATGTATGCAAAACTTAGAGCTATAGAAACGCACAGAGATGTGGCCCGTTCTGCAAATACAGGAATATCTTGCTTTATTAATCAGCGTGGCGATGTTACACAAAGAACAAAATGGTGGACAAGAACAGCTTTAAAAGCAGATATCAATTTAAATGATGAGATAACCTTTTACGTAAAAAGTGGCGATGTAATTGCAAAATTATTAAGCGCTTTAGCCGTTATATTAGCACTTATTATTCCTTATCGAAAATGGATAAAAAAACCACAACATGCTACAGTTTAAAAATCTTCGCTGGTCTGTATTAATACTATTACTTACTATAAATTTTGGTTGCGACCAGATAACTAAGAATCTTGTTCGCGAAAGAATAAGTGAGTACGAACACATAAGCATAATAAAAGATAGATTTACACTTACAAAGGTCGAAAATAGCGGTGCCTTTTTGAGTTTAGGCGATCAAATGCCTTATATATTCAGATTGATAATTTTAACGGGTTTACCTTTACTTTTTTTAGGTTATGGTTTATATTTCCTTTTTAGCAGGCCAAACTTACCTTTAAGTTTCCAAGTTGCTGTATGTTTTTTGGTTGGTGGTGGTATTGGTAATTTATATGATAGGATTGTGCATGGTTCAGTAACAGATTTTATGCATATGGATTTTTACATCTTTCAAACTGGTGTTTTCAATTTCGCTGATATTTCTATAATGATAGGCGTAATAATACTACTTATCCAATCGATAAAAGGTAAAATTGAAAGACCAGAACCTGTTCAAACTGCAGAATAAATATAATTTCTTGTACAAAATCCTTAATATAATAATTGCATCTTATAAACAAACATATAATTATCTTTATACAATAGGAATCAAAAATTAATCAAAATAAAAATCCAATGAAAAGAAATGCAACAGCCGTATGGCAAGGATCGGGTAAAGAAGGTAAAGGTAATTTAACCACCCAAAGCACAACTTTAAATAACACTCAATACTCATTCGGATCTCGCTTTGCAGAAGGCGTAGGCACAAATCCAGAAGAGTTAGTTGCAGCAGCACATGCAGGCTGTTTCACCATGGCCTTATCATTTAAAATTGATGAGGCAGGATTTACAGCTGAGAATTTAGAGACTAAATGTGTAATCAACTTAGATCCTGCACAAGGTAAAATCACCGAATCTCATTTGACATTAATAGCTACTGTTCCGGGTTTATCAAAAGAAAAATTCGACGAATTAGTTGCTGATGCTGAAAAAAATTGCCCGATTTCTAAATTATTAAATACCACAATTTCTGTTGAAGCTACTTTAGTGTAAGGTTTCAAAAATCAGAATAATATTTTCTTTTGAAATTTGTCAGTCTTAGCGTAGTGGAAGTACATAAAAGCCTTCGACTACGCTCAGTGCGACAAACTGTAAATTTAATTGATCAATTCATTTAACCAAGCCTTCTGATAAGGCATCTTCTGTTTTATATCAAATCAAATGCTCTTGCATATTGCGAAATTTCGAAAGAAGATTTCGTGCTCAATTTATCTCTTATATTTCTTCTGTGTGTATCGACCGTGGTTGGAGAAATATGTAACTCCTCAGCTATTTCATTAGAGCTTTTGCCTAAAGCCATTTCTTTTAAAATAGTACGTTCACGTTTACTCAATTTAGAATAATTTGTATAATTCTGGCGGAGAAAATCATTTTCCTTTAAAAGTCTATCAGCTTTAACAGCCATGTGATGCATTGCATCTATTGGAATAGAAACTGTAATAGATAAAAGTGGCTTATTATGCTCATCACGTAAAAATATCTTGGTGCTTGATAAATGCCATTGCCAATTATCCTTTCCTGGAAATTTTAATTGCTGATAATAACTTAGTGTATCTTCCACGTTATTGCCATGCATAAAAGAGCCAATTTTCGGCACATAAATTTTGGCATCCTCCTCATTAAAAAAATTGCTATAGTATTCGGCGCTTGTCATTGAACATACATCTTCCAAAGAGAGCTGTAGCTGTTTTAATCCTCTTTCACTCATGTAAACAACAGTCCAATTTACAGTTTCATGAATAATTACAACACCTGGTATTTGATTAAATGCCGCAACATTAGCATCTATTAAATTACGCATATTAGCTGTAATATTGGGATTGTTATATCTAGACATGGAGCGCTTGTTAGAGAATAATTCCCGCAAATTACTCAAAATTAAGTAGATAGCAAAAAAGATTCAAATTAGCAATCTATGTCAGGTACTTACCTACTATAGGCATTCTTCTACCCATACCAAAGGCTTTCGGCGAAACACGTAATATTGGAGGAGTTTGATAACGTTTAAACTCGGCCGCATTTACCATTTTCAAAATTCTTTTAACTAAGGCTTCATCAAAACCTTTGGCTATCAATGCAGCTGAACCCTGTTTAAATTCAATGTGCTGATATAAAATTCTATCCAAAATATCATATTCAGGCAGCGAATCTGAATCTTTTTGATCGGGCCTTAATTCTGCCGAAGGTGGTTTAACAATAGTATTAATCGGAATAAGTTCACGCTCTTTATTAATGTATTTTGCTAATTGAAAAACCTGCGTTTTATAAACATCGCCTATTACACCGATAGCACCACACATATCGCCATATAAAGTTCCGTAACCAACTGCACATTCGCTTTTATTAGAAGTATTAAGCAAAATATAGCCGAATTTATTGCTCATTGCCATTGCAATTGTTCCTCGAATTCTCGCTTGTATGTTTTCTTCGGTTAAGTTAAAAGGCAATCCTTTAAAAGCTGGCGCAAGCATGCCGTCGAATGCTTCGGTAGCATCCCTAATAGGGATAATTTCATGCATGCAGCCGATGTTATTTACCAAGTCTAAAGCATCCTGTACAGAATGGTCTGAAGAGAATTTAGACGGCATTAAAACTGCCATAACATTTTCAGCACCAAGCGCTGTGCAAGCTAGAGCACAAACAACAGCAGAATCTATTCCACCAGACAAACCTAAAACGGCTTTACTAAATCCAGATTTTCGAAAATAATCGCGTATGCCCAAAATTAAAGCATCGTGAATTTGCTCGATATCGGTTAAACGTTCTGGTTGCGGATATTTATTGCGAACATTTTCTACTTCGGTTAAATCGAAAACCTGTAAATCCTCTTCAAAATATTTCATTTCGGCTTTCATTTCGCCATCGGCATCGAAAACCAATGAACCTCCATCGAAAATAATTTCGGTTTGCGCACCAACCTGATTTACATAAAAAACAGGTAAATGATATTTTTTTGCATTATCTGAAAGCACTTTTATGCGCTCATCATCATGCGTGTAAGAAAAAGGCGATGCAGCAATATTAATCATCACATCGGGTTGTTCCTTAATCAACTCATCCATCGGATTTGAAACATACAAGGGATTATCATTAATATTCCAAAGGTCTTCGCAAATAGTCAACGCAATTTTCTTTCCTTTAAAATCGATACATTTAAACGATGTTGAAGGTTCGAAATAGCGGTATTCGTCAAACACATCGTAAGTTGGCAACAATGCTTTTTTAGTTATGGATTTCACTTTTGCATTCTCG
Source organism: Pedobacter jamesrossensis (assembly GCF_042650905.1). NCBI lineage: Bacteria > Pseudomonadati > Bacteroidota > Sphingobacteriia > Sphingobacteriales > Sphingobacteriaceae > Pedobacter > Pedobacter jamesrossensis. The sequence goes on from NZ_JBHSBY010000145.1 coordinate 166,560, forward strand.
ATAAAATAGGCAGCGTTAAACAAATCCTTACCCTGTAAAACATCGTTTCTGATTGGTAAACCAACAATACAGGCAATATCTATGCAATGCTTTGCAATATCTTGAGCTGCATTTTCGCAAAGCGAGATAAACTCATCAAATTCCAGAAAATCTCTTGGAGGATAGCCACAAATAGCAAGCTCTGCAAAAACAACCAAATCGGCACCTTTATTTTTCGCCGATTGAATATTGCTGATTATTTTTTCTGTGTTTGCTTCAAAATTACCAATATGATAATTGAGTTGCGCTAATGCTATTTTCATTGATGCGTATCTATTAAAATTAAAAATGTTGCGGCTTAAAAGAAAAAGCCAAAATTAAGAGCTAAATAATGATTTTTTACATTTCTGCTGTTATCCTTCACAATATTAGTAAAACCATTGTTAAAAGTTAAACCAGCCAAAATACTCGTATTTCCAGAAACGTCAAATTCGGCACCGCCACCAATTATTAAACCTGCACGGTAAAACCTCGAATAATCAGAAATATTTTGATTATCGCCAACTTCAGCACCATTTCTAACAGCATCTTGCTTTGCACTTATGTTAAAACCGTTTGATAAGCCGAATTGTCCGTAAAATCTTTTACCGTCGCTTTTTAGCGTTTTCAATTTCACAGTCAATGGCAATTCTATGTATTGCATTCTATATTTCAAATCATAGCCAACCGGGTTAGAATTACTACTGGTTATATCATATGGATTGACATTTATCTCTGTACTTTTTCCGTTTATTGTTGTTATGGTTAATGCTGTAGAAAAGCTATAGTTTGGCGCAAAATTAAAATCGCCCATTAATCCGTACGAAAATCCTACACCTATACCATCAGTTTTGCCCTGTTCTGGCTTTATCCAACCAATTGTTGGCGTTGCAGTTAAGCCCAACCTAAAACCAAAGCCTGAGCTGTAGAAATTCTGCGCAAAAGCACCTATACTTAAAAAAGATAAAATTAAAATCGTTGTTATTCTTTTCATACTTTATGTATTTTATATTTGTTGTACATGAAGTATAACGTAAAACACAGGCAAATTTATCTAATTTTTCTTTTCGTACTTGTATTTATTTCCTGTAAGCAAAATAACAGACCAGATGTTAGCCATATTAAAATCGATATAAAAATCGAAAGGTTTGATAAAGAGCTCTCTGCAAGTAGAAATAAAAACTTAACTCAAGTTAACGCCGAACTATCTAAAAAGTATGGTTTCTTTTATGATGACTACATTCATAAAATGGTTGGCGCACAAGATTATACCGGAGATTATGTTATTTCTGGATTATTTAAAGACCCAGCTTACAACGATTTAACAAAGGAAGTTGACAGTGTTTTTCCAAATCTTAGTGTTCAGGAAGCTGGTTTAACCGAAACTTTTAAATACATTAAGTATTACTATCCAAAAGCTAAAATACCAAAATTTATATCTTTTGTTTCTGGCTTTTCTTATCAGGTACCTGTTGGAGATAATTACATCGGAATAGGTTTGGATATGTTTCTGGGCAAAAACAGTAAGTTTTATAAAGGCATTGTAGAAAGTGTTCCGATGTACATGTCAAAAAGATTTACACCAGAAAACATAGTACCCAGAGCTGCAGAAACTTTTGCTCATGAAGAACTATTTCCAGAGCCAGATGCAAACCGTACACTTTTATCAAAAATGATTTTTCAAGGAAAAATACTTTACTTTTTAGATCAGGTTTTGCCAGAAAGTATTACTGATACCACCAAAATTGGCTACACTGCAAATCAATTGGGTTGGACACAAAATTTTGAATCAGATATCTGGGCCTATTTCTTGGAGAATAATTTGCTTTACGAAACCGATTACCATAAAATTCAAGTTTATTTATCCGACGGTCCTTTCACACCAGGTTTAGGAGAAAACCGCGAATCGGCACCAAAATTAGGTGTTTGGACAGGATGGCAAATTGTAAGAAAATACATGAAGGAAAACCCAAAAGTTACATTGCAGGAATTGATGGTCGAAAATGATGCGCAAAAAATCCTGAATCAGTCGAAATATAAACCAAAAAGAAAGTAGCTTTCGGTTGGTATTGTTAAACTCAACAATTAAAAATTCTCTGAAACAATTTAGTAATTAAACAATCTAATCATCAAATTCATAGTTTGTAACTAATAGTTTAACCATTACGCACAAATAAATTACTGAACTAATTAAGTATTTAAATCTAAATAAATGAAAGTTGGAATTGTACTATCGGGTGGGGGAATAAGAGGCATTGCACATTTGGGTGTTTTAAAAGCATTCAGCAATTTGGGCATTACCTTTAGTCACATTAGCGGTACAAGTGCTGGTGCAATTGCTGGTGCTTTCTTTGCAGCAGGAATCGATCCTGAGGAAGGCTTGAGTATCTTCTTAAAAACTAAATTATGGCGTTTTGTTCGTCCGGCGGTTGGTTCTTTAGGTTTAATTAATATCGAGAACACAGCGCAAATACTTAAAGAATATTTTCCGGAAGATTCTATAGAAAAACTTAAAATCCCTTTAACTATTGCTGCAGTAAATTTTAGTGAAGGCCGTTTAGTCTATTTCACGAAAGGCCCATTAATTCGTTCGATACATGCATCAAGCTGTATTCCAGGCATTTTTAAACCGATAATGATTGATGGGCAAATGTTTGTTGATGGTGGAATTTTAAATAATTTTCCTGTTGAGCCTTTAATGGAAGATTGCGATTTTATTATTGGCTCATCTTGTAACCATTTAAAACCAGTTGATAAAATCACAGGAATTACCAATTTAATGGGAAGAGCAGGCATAATGTCTATCAACCACGATATGGAGCGCAAAGCCAAATTTTGTAATGTAATGATTGAACCAAAAGGTTTAGGTGCTATCAGTACTTTTGATATGAAACGTGCCGAAGACATTTATTGGCTAGCCCATGAAGAAGCTTTGATTACCATTAAAAACAACCCAACGATAAGGGGTTTAATACCCCCAACCCCCTGAAGGGGGCTTAATAGCGAGTTAAAAATATTATAAAATTTACTTTGCCTCCAGAAAGGTAAAGCCCCCTTTAGGGGGTTTGGGGGTTTAACGCTACCAATCTCTCCCCTTCCAAAACAGGTATTGCTTTACAAATATTCAATTGAAGGCAAAAAACAACATCTTCTTCAATATTTAGTTGTGCTAAACGATGGCTGTGCGAAGATTTATGAAGGTATTTCCTCAAATCATCCTTAGCAAGCACATATAAATCTTCGGCTGCAACACTAGAATCATCAAAATGCTCGAAGTTTTTACGCAACTTATTTACAACAGCACCTGCAAATAAAGTATCTTCTAAATTAAACTGATCTTTCCAGCCTGCACATAAAAGCAAAACATTTTTACCCTGACTGGCAAGATAATCACAAAGTGAATCTAAATTAAGAAAAGAACCAATTACAACTTGATAAGCTCTTTTACTAGCAAGATGTAAGGCCTTGGTTCCATTGGTTGTAGTTAAAACAATTGTTTTACCGCCAACTTTTTCTTTTGTATAGGAGAATGGCGAATTTCCAAAATCGTAACCTTCCACTACTTCACCATTACGTTCTGCTGCTAATAAATAACCTTTTTCTTTATACGCTAAACATTCTTCCACTAATGATACCGGAATGATGGCTTCTGCGCCATTCTCGATGCCGTAGGTGATAGATGAAGTTGCTCTTAAAATATCAATTACAACAACAATACTCTGCTCTATATCATATAAATCTATCAGTGCAGGCGTTAAACAAACTTCAATTTTTTTCGACACTATAAAAGAGGTAAAAGGCGGAAGGTTTAAGATATAAGGTATGGGCGCTTTAGTCCTAAACCTTATACCTTAAACCCTAAATCCTATTTATAAAATGGAAACTTAACTACTTTAGCTTTAATTGGCGTATTACGGATATTAATAAAAATTTCAGTGCCTTCTTTAGCGAAATCTTTTGCAACATAGCCCATGCCAATTGCTTTCTGTAAAGATGGTGCTTGTGTACCTGATGTTACCTTACCAATTATATTGCCTTCTGCATCAGCAATTTCATAATCATGACGAGGAATTCCCCTATCAATCATTTCAAAACCAACTAATTTTCTCTGAATTCCAGCTTCTTTCTGTGCTTGCAAAGCATCAGAATTTGTAAACGGTTTAGAGAATTTAGTAATCCAACCTAAGCCAGCTTCAATTGGAGAAGTGGTATCATCAATATCATTTCCATATAAACAGAAACCCATTTCTAAACGTAAAGTATCGCGGGCAGCTAAGCCAATCGGTTTAATATTATAATCTTTACCAGCTTCAAAAACTACATCCCAAATCTTATCAGCGTGTTCGTTATCAAAATAAATTTCAAATCCACCTGCACCAGTATAACCAGTTGCAGAAATTACAACATTTTCTATCCCTGCAAAAGTACCCTTAACAAAGGTATAATATTCCATAGAAGCTAAATCTACGTCAGTTAAGCTTTGTAAAGCATCAGCTGCTTTTGGTCCTTGTATGGCTAATAAAGAAGTTTTATCAGAAATATTGTGCATTTCTACACCTTTATCATTAAAACCTTGAATCCAGTTCCAATCTTTTTCAATGTTTGATGCATTAACCACCAACATATAGGTTTTTTCATCAATGCGATAAACCAAAAGATCATCTACAATACCGCCATCTTTGTTTGGCAAGCAAGAATATTGCACTTTACCATCGTAAAGTTTAGAAGCATCGTTACTGGTAACGCGTTGAATTAAATCTAAAGCATTTTCGCCTTTTAAAATAAACTCACCCATGTGGCTTACATCAAAAACACCAACGCCATTACGTACAGTTGCATGTTCTGCATTAATACCCTCGTAAGTTACGGGCATATTGTACCCTGCAAATGGAACCATTTTTGCGCCTAAAGCGATATGTTTTTCTGTTAAAGCTGTATTTTTCATGCCTAATATATAGTTGCGGCAAAACTACTAAGAAAAAGGCAATGTTTTGGGCAAATTTTCTAAGGATTTGGAAACTAAAGGAACATTTTCATAAGAACTATAGCCTCGACACAGGGAATAGTCCCCGAAGAAAAATCTGTAGATTTTCACTTCTGTTTATAAACAAATTTATATGCCAAACCAAAAATTACGTTATGATAAAGGAAACCTTTATATTCGTTTTTAATAAAAATGCATCGAAGCTAACCCCCTACTCATAAATGAAATCTCTCGAGAAAATACAAAGTTTACTTCCAATCGGATATCTCTTTTTAGTATTAATGGGAATATTAAAGGAAAGCATTTTGTATTATCAGCTTGGCATTAATATTTTAAAATATTCGACCATAATGGATATTTTAATTAGCCCAATTGCCGATTTAACTGCAAATCCCACCGTGTTGCTCCCTACCGTAATTTTATTTTTTCTACTCCCATTCCTTATAACTCGCTTTCTATCAGCAAAAAGCAATAAAAAATGGGTTCAAAAAATATCAGGTTTAAAAAAGGGCACCGAAGAGCTAACTGTAGAACAAGTTAAAAATCATTTCTCTAAATTGCTTGTCTTATTCATCACCATCGGTTTATTATCATTCTTTCTGGGGATAGGGATAGGTAAAGGTCAATCAATCTCAAAAAGAATAAAAACCAATAATTTGAAATTTAATGATAAATTAAATTTCAATACGGGAGAATCAGAAAATGTTTACATCATCGGTTTGAATAGTGCTTACTATTTTTACATAACAAAAGGTTCACAAATCATAAAAATTGCACCGGTAGGTACTATAAAAAATATAGAGTTAACAGATAATAGGATGCTAAAATGAAAACAAAAAAATATAGCGAAATGAGCAATAATGAATTGCTTAAAAGCAAAAAGTCAATAAAAACAATTACGGCTATGCTTGCAGGAATGTTGCTTTTCCTATTCGTAGTAAATATTTTTTTAGCCTTTAAAAAAGGTTTTAGTGGTTTAACTGTAATTCCCATTGCTTTACTCCCAATTGTAATTATTAACATCAATACGGTAAAAGAAATTAACAAGGAGTTAGATTCAAGAAATATATCCGAATAGGAAAACATTAACAATTATCAGTTAAAAGCATGAAACAAGAATGGCTTGAAAGGTGGGATGAAAGGTATAGCAGCGAAGATTTTGCTTACGGCGAACAACCCAATAATTATTTAAAAGAAAAACTGGAAAACCTTAAAACAGGTAAAATTCTTTTCGCTGCCGAAGGCGAAGGAAGAAATGCTGTTTTTGCAGCCAAATTAGGTTGGCAAGTTTCTGCTTTTGATATTAGCGAAGAAGGAAGAAATAAAGCCATTCTACTAGCCGAAAAAAACAATACCTCCATTGAGTATCAGGTTGGGGAGCTCCAAAACCTAAATTTCAAAACCGAGCAGTTTGACGTTATTGCATTAATTTATGCGCACTTTCCAGCCCCTATTAAATCTTCTATTCATAAAATGCTAGATAAATATTTAGGCAAAGATGGTATGATTATTTTTGAGGCTTTCAGCAAAAACCATCTTGATTACATAGCTAAAAATGAAAAAGTTGGTGGCCCAAAAGATATCGAATCTTTGTTCTCTATAGATGAAATAAAATCAGATTTCCCTAATTATGAGATTATAGAACTTGAAGAAAAGGAAATCGAATTAAGTGAAGGAAAGTTTCACAACGGAACAGCCTCTGTAATTAGATTTGTAGGTCGCAAAAAATAATTCCTATCAAATGACAACACCAATTATCTCAACAACACCCGATTCGGAAATTGTGACTTCGAGGGTTGTTAATGCTCCAATTAAAATTGCTTACGAGGCGTGGGCGAACCCTAATCATTTAAAAAATTGGTGGGGACCTGCGGGTTTTACTAATACTTTTAACGAGTTCGATTTTAGAGTTGGTGGCAAATGGAGTTTTATAATGCATGGTCCTGACAAGGGAAATTATCCAAATGAATGTGAGTTCATCAAAATTGAAGAACCAAAACTCATTGCGTGGAAACGCCATTCAAAACCCTTATTTCAAGTATTGGCAACCTTTGAAGAAGTAAACCCTGATAAAACCAAAGTAATTTTTAAAATGCTCTTCGAATCAGCAGAAGAATGTAATAAGCTAAAACCATTTGTAGTAGATAAAAACGAAGAAAATTTCGACAAATTAGAAGTAGAACTTACTAAAATGATTTCATGAAATGAACCCAAAAGTTGATTTTTATTTTAACAAAGCCGGAAAATGGCAGCGAGAAGTTGAAAAATTAAGGCTAATTATTTTGGATTGCGGACTTACCGAAGAGTTGAAGTGGGGATGTCCTTGTTATACTTTTCAAGGGAATAATGTTGTTTTAATTCATGATTTTAAAGACTATTGTGCTTTGCTTTTTCATAAAGGAGCGTTACTAAAAAATACGGATAACATCTTAATTCAACAAACAGAAAATGTACAAGCTGCACGTCAGGTTCGTTTTACCAATATTCGAGAAATAATCGATTTAGAGTCTATAATTAAATCTCTTATTTACGAAGCCATTGAAGTAGAAAAGTCAGGATTAAAAGTTGCTTTAAAGAAAACTTCAGAATTCTCTATGCCCGAAGAATTTAAGCAGAAATTAAATTCGATACCGCAATTAAAAGTAGCTTTTGAGGCGCTAACTCCAGGCCGCCAAAGAGCGTATCTTTTGCATTTTTCTTCTCCTAAACAATCGCAAACACGAGAATCGAGAATTGAAAAATGTATGCCACATATACTTAGCGGCAAAGGACTTAATGATTAAATGACATTATGAATAATAAAAAAGAATTATTACCAGAAAAACGTGCAGCGCTTCTCGAAATTTTAAGAGCAAGATTTAAGAAAAATAATAGTCGCCATAAAGATATCGAATGGACTAAAGTACAGGCAAAAATCGAAGCCAACACATCAAAATTATGGTCGCTAAATGAAATGGAAATTACTGGTGGTGAACCAGATATAATTGATTACGACAACAAAACCAACGAGTACATTTTTTATGATTGCTCTGCAGAAAGTCCAAAAGGCAGAAGAAGTTTATGCTATGACCGATCGGCCTTAGATGCAAGAAAAGAAAACAAGCCAGTAAATAATGTGCTAGATATGGCTTCAGAAATGGGTATCGAACTTTTAACCGAAGAACAATATCGCTACCTTCAAAAGCTTGGAAAATTTGACGAAAAAACATCAAGCTGGATAGCTACACCTGCTAATATACGTAAACTTGGCGGTGCTCTTTTTTGCGATTACAGATACGAAACTGTATTTATTTATCATAACGGTGCGCAATCCTATTATGCAGCAAGGGCTTTTAGAGGTTTGTTAAGGGTTTGATATGAAGAGGCAATTAATCTGCTTTAACATTGATTAATTCTTCGTAAATTTTTAGCATTTGCGAAGAAATTAAATGAATGCCATGTTCGTTTTCAACGGTTTTTCGGGCATTTTCTCCTATTTCTACCCAACGTTTTGGATTAATAATACATTGTAGTATCGAACGGTAAAATTCATCGGCAGAATCTGCAATTAAAATATCATGCCCATGCCTACAATTTATACCTTCAGCGGCAGTGGTTGTAGCAATAATGCATTTTTTCATTGCCATACCTTCAATAATTTTTACCCGCATTCCCGTTCCTGATATTAACGGAACAATCATAATTGCTTTTGAGTTCATAAACTCTACCGCATCAAAAACTTCTCCTTCAACTATTAAATTATCAGAATCATATTCGAAGAAATGTTTTTGCATATTTTTTCCTGCAATGTAAAAACGAAGGTCTTTATTCAGTTTTTCAATATCTGGCCAAATATCATCTAAAAACCACTCCAAGCCTTCCTGATTTGGTCGCCAATCCATAGCACCTAAATGAAAAAGAGTTGGAAAGCTAGTTTTTGATTTATCTACTTTATATTTTTCTAAATCGATAGCAACTGGAAAAACCGTCATTGGTATTTCGCAACCAAACATTAAAATGCTTTGCCTATCTGGTTCGCTAATCGCAAAAATTTGGTGAAAACGATTTATCTGTTCTGTTTCGTATGCCTTTAAACGCTGTGCCAGAAATGCCAGGTACTTTCTTCTAATCAGAAAGCTTTCTGAATGAGAAAGTCGCTCCCACATTGTAAATTCAATATTATGCGCTCTGTAAATTAGTTTTGCATTACTATTGGCTTTAACAACATCGAGATAAGGTACTACAAAAAGCCCTTCGAACTGAATAATATCAAAGTTGTTTTCCCGTAACACATTTTCCAGCTGCCTTGCAGCATCTTCATTGTAGTAACGCGAAACATTGTAAGATTCGTTGGTGAAAATATTAAAAAATGCTGACCATACGTTTACTTCTGTATCTAAATCATGGGTATGGTATTTTATTTTTTCGAAGACCGGATCAGAAATATCTTCCAAATCCAATCTTGCATTTGCAGGGTTCAAACTAAACAAAGTGATATCTGCACCAAGCTGTAGTAAACCTTTCATAGTATTATAAACTACAATTGGGTAACCACTATTTGGCGGGAAGGGAATCCGCTTAGTAATTAACAGAATTTTCACAATGTTGTGAAAATACGAAATTTAAGCGTTGTTTGAAAACAAATCGAGCTGAGGTACACTTACGTTAAATGTTTTCCGGTGAAATGGTGACAAACCTATTTCCAGAACCGCTCTACGATGTGCAATTGTTGGATAACCTTTGTTTTTTTGCCAGTTATATTCGGGAAATTCTGCGTGCAAATTAGTCATATATTCATCGCGATGCGTTTTAGCCAAAATAGAAGCTGCCGCAATATTTAAATACTTTCCATCACCTTTAACAATGCAACTATGTGGAATTTCAGGATAGGTTTTAAACCGATTTCCATCAATAACTAAATATTTTGGCTGTGTTTGTAGCTTTTCTATCGCTCTATGCATCGCTAAAAAAGAGGCGTTCAGAATATTTATTTTGTCTATTTCTTCATGGTCGCAAGATGCTACTGCCCAAGCTAGTGCTTCTTTTTCAATTATCGGGCGGAGTAAATCCCTTTGTGCATGTGTTAACTGTTTCGAGTCATTCAATCCTTTCAAAACAAATCCTTCAGGCAAAATTACAGCTGCGGCAAAAACTGGCCCTGCAAGGCAGCCTCTACCAGCTTCATCACAACCAGCTTCTAAAAATTCGTATTGAAAACAGTTTAATAGCATGGCTCAAATTTAAATATTAATGCTAAGATTTTGAAGATAGGCTTTGGATTGAGTAGATTAGTTTTAAACATTATTTTATGCCGTACGATATATCCCTTGCAAACAGAGTTGCAGAAAAGTTGATGCATCTTCCTGATGTAGAAGAAAAAGTAATGTTTGGCGGATTGGTTTTTATGGTTGACAACAAAATGTGCATTGGCGTAATGAAAAACAAAATCATGCTCAGGATTAATCCGGAAACCTTAACATCATTAGAAGATAAAGATGGGTGGGAGCAAATGGTAATGGCCAAAGATGTAATGAACGGTTATATTTTAGTTTCGGAAGATGTGCTTAACCGAAATGACGAATTAGATTTCTGGTTAAACTTAGCGTTGGAATTTAACCCATTTGCTAAAGCATCGAAACCTAAACGCTAATATTCTGACCCTTAACGTCAAATGCATCACGCAGGCCAATGGCTAATACGTTAAAGGCATAAACCGTAAACATAATAGCCAGACCTGGCAAAACTGCTAAGTATGCGGCATCCATTATAATATAGCCAAAATGTTCTTTAATCATTGTTCCCCAGCTTGGCATGGGTGGTTGAGCACCAAAGCCTAGAAAACTTAATCCAGTTTCTAGTAAAATTGCCGATGCAAAGTTTGCAGATGCTACTACCAAAATTGGTCCGGCAATGTTTGGCAAAATATGTTTCACAATTGTTCTGGAAGTACTAAAACCTAATGCTCTTGCTGCTTCTACAAATTCTACTTCTTTTAGTGCCATTACTTGTCCGCGAACTAATCTGGCTACATCAACCCAGGTTGATAAGCCAACAGCAATAAATATTTGCCAGAAACCTTTACCTAAAGCAAAAGATATTGCAATAACCAATAGTAAAGAAGGTAATGACCAAACTACATTCATAAACCAACTAATGGCCGCATCTACCTTTCCGCCAAAATATCCTGCAACAGCACCTAAAGTTACGCCAATAAATAAGGAAATTAATACAGCCATTAAACCTACAGAGAGCGAAACCCGAATACCTAAGATTAATCTGCTCAATAAATCGCGGCCATAAATATCGGTACCTAAAAGAAAGGTTTTGGAATAGATATTATATCGCTCGAGAAGTTGTTTTTCATTGCCGAGTTTAGATGGCAGCGAACATTGATTACATAAATCTTTGAGATTATAATTCGATTCTTCTGCACGCTCATCATCGCCAATGTATTCCCTAACAAATACTTTATCATTTGAAATGCGGTAAGATGTGATGGGTATACTTTTAAAATTTGGTTCCTGCCCATACAACATACGTTCGAAAAATCCAACTTCCTTCACCTTAGGGTTTTTACTAACGATAAGAAACTGAAAACTCCTTCCCGGCTTTTTGTTCGTCAACTGTAAATGCATGGTATTGGCATTTGGAGAATCATCAGGTGTAATTAAGTAACCTAAAACGCCAATCAACATCAAAAACAAAATAAAAATTAAGCCACTTAATGCAAGCTTATTTTTACGAAACTTTAACCAGACTTTTCTCGATGGGCTATTATCCATTATCTAACCATTCTGCCTTTCCAATTGTATTTTCCGCTGTTTCCGGCAATTCCGATGTAGATGATGTATAGAATATGTAAAACATTTAAAAGAGGGATTAAGACCATGAGCCTTCTGCGTTTTGCGAAGCCTGTTACATTCCATAAAAATAAGCTTTCTAAAATCATTTTAAACAAAATCTGATAAAATGTAATGATTAAAAAACCTGGAACAAACAACCCTACAATAAAGTTAGCTAAAATACTAACATTGAATATCCATACGAAAACGCCTAAAACAATTATAGCTTTATTTTTGTAACGTGTACTTTTGGAAGCCCAACGTTTTCTTTGTTGAATAAATGACCCTAGTGTTTCTTTAGCATGCGTGTAAACAATAGCATCTCTATTTTTTAGGAAACCAATTTTATCAGGATACTTTGCTGCTATTTTATGGAGCAACAATTCATCATCTCCTGAGGCCAAATCATCGATTCCCTGAAAGCCTCCAACCTCATAAAAAGTGTTTTTTTCGTAAGCTAAATTAGCTCCATTGCAAGTAGATGGTTTTTTATTCCCAATAGTTGATGCGCCTAAACCAATCAGATATAAAAATTCTAAAGATTGTAACCGCTCAAATAAATTCTTCTCCTGAAAATAAGCAACTGGCGAGGAAATCATTTTATAACCTTTATCCTCATAAAGATAAACAATGCTCGAAAGCCATTTTTCGCCCATTCTGCAATCAGCATCGGTTGTGATAATTAAATCACCAGAGCAGCTTCCAATGGCGGTTTGTATGGCTTTCTTTTTGTATGAATTTAGCGCCTTATCTTCATTAAGCTTAATCAGTTTTACATTTCTATCTGCATAACTTAAAACAATTTCAGCCGTTTTATCGGTAGAATGATCGTCGATAATAATAATTTCGGTTAAATTCCTTGGATATTCCTGCGCAAGTAAATCATCGATAGTTTTACCGATATTCATTTCCTCATCTCGTGCCGCAACAATAATGGAAACCTTTGTTTTTGGTTCAAGATTGCCAGGTTTAAAAAAAATTAATTTTTGCCAACCTATAATAAAGGTAATCACCAGGAAAGCATATACTAAGGTAAGCGCAGCAGATATAAGACTAATTAGATTTAGTATTTCCAAAAAAGTTGAGTTTAAAAACGAAATAAGTGCCTAAGATAGCAGGAATAATAATATTTATAAGCCAAATACTTGCAGTGCACGCAATAACTGCTACATCTTGCTTTGTTATATAACTGAAAAAGTACGATGCCGTTACACTTCTAATGCCAACATCAAACAAATCAAGCGAAGGCAAGGTTGATTGTACAAAAAACAAAATGCAAATCATCATCACTATATCAGCATAATGCAAACCTGGAATAAGCCAGATAAAAAGTATAAAATATTGTGAACTGAAAACCAAGTATCGAGCTAAGCAAAACATGAGAATCCTAAACAATTCTCCTTTTCTATACCTACCTAAAATGCTGTAAAACTTCTTGTATTTTCTGGTGATTTTAAATGATAATAAAATACCATTTAGCCACTGAATGTTAAAATAGAACACAATAAAGAAAAGGCAAAAAACAACAACCAAAATTTGGATGGCGAAAAATAAACGATAATCTAAGTCAATAAATCGATAAATAAAGGCACTCAACGCTATTGCACCAAAAATATTGGTTAAAACCAATTGCCCAATATTTCCAACAGCCATTGCAACAACGCCAACTATCCTTCTTTTAGGAGATAAAAAGAAAACCCTTCCACCATATTCTCCTAGGCGATTTGGCGTGAAAATGGCCAATGTTAGTCCACAGAAAACAGATTCTATTGCTCTGTAAAAACTAATATTTTCAATCTTGCTCATCAACCTCTTCCACTTTGCAGCTTCCAAAAACCAGTTCACAAACATCAAAAGAAAGACTAAACCAATTACCGTTATAATTTCTAAGTTGGAGATATTAGTTAAAAGCGCCTCAAAATTTTGCAGATTTTTATTGGCTACAACTTTATGATAGATAAACCAAAATGCGAATGCAATGATTGCAGCTTTAATTACAATTGATAATATTTTTTTACTCCTAGCCGTCAAGTTTATCTTTTTAGTTTGCAAATATGCTTAATATTGCTGTAATGTTGAGCGAAAAAAAGGAACGGATAATTTTGGGAATTGACCCAGGCACATCGGTGATGGGATATGGAATAATTTTAGAAAAAGGAAATAAAACCGAATTACTGAGCATGGGTGTAGTAAAAATGACGCATTTGGATGATCCCTTTTTAAAACTTCAACGCATTTTTGAAAAAACTGTCGTATTAATCGACCAATATAAACCCGATGTTTTAGCCATTGAAGCACCTTTTTATGGTAAAAACATTCAGGTATTGTTAAAATTAGGCAGAGCGCAAGGAACTGCAATTGCAGCTGCCTTATCGAGAAATATTGCGGTAACCGAATATTCGCCACGAAAGATTAAACAATCGATTACGGGCAGCGGAAATGCGAGTAAAGAGCAAGTTGCCGCAATGTTGCAACGCTTGTTAAATTTTAAGGAAACCCCCGAATTTTTGGATGCGACAGATGGTTTGGCTGTAGCTGTGTGTCATTCATTTCAAAAAATAACTACCGGCGGTAAATCTAAAACCTATTCGGGTTGGGAATCTTTTGTTACAGATAATAAAACAAAAGTTAAAGGATTAGCTGTTAAGGTGAAGAAGTAGTAATATGATTTCTATATAAATCGTCATTGCAAGGTACGAAGCAATCCCTCGTACCTTGCAATGACGAACTATTCTTGTGGTGGGTGTTTTCACCACAGCACTCAAACTCTTCTTGCTTTATAATATTTGAAAACAAAATAGGTTACTATTCCGATTACAAAAAGCATCCAGAGGTTTGATAAGGCTAAAATGATTTCCATAAATATAGTCCACCCATTTACAATATTTAGCCACAAACGATTTGCAAAAGCAGGGCGATAATCGGATAAATTATCATTAGCAACAACCATGGTTTTAACCGTATTATCTTGATAAAAGTTAAGTGTGATGGTGCTATATCTTACACGAGCATCTATCGCCATATTATCAATTTTCCTATCCACATAATCATCTTTTAGAGTTAAAGATGTTTCGATATTCACTGTTTTTTTTGATGGAATTTTAGCAATTTGATTAGAAGCTTCTACCCTATTTTGAGCTTTCATTTTATTAGCTAAATAGGCAATACTTTGGTCGTCCATTTTCATTGATGAACTATTTACAAATACAGCAATTTTAGCAATAGTATTGGTAAATTCATCTAATTTTTCTGAAGGCACTTTAGCAACCAAATAGCCTTCGGTACGGTAAGAAGTAATTTCCTTTAATGAATCGGCCGATAGCTTAACTTTATCGGTTTCCTGGATAGCACTTTCTATAGAAAATTCGACAATGGTACCACCCTGTGCTTTAATAGTTTTACTGAGTTGTTCTTTTGTATTTTGAACATCCTTTACGCGAAAACGCATATCGGCAGTTTTTATAATTTTCGAAGTAGCAGTATCTATTGCTTCTTTATTTAATTCGTTTACGCTGATTGCATCTGTACTCTCTGATTTTCTATCTGCATTCTGGCAGCCGAATAATCCTAAAATTATGGCTATAGCAATAATATTCCTTTTCATGATTTTGTGGTTCTAAAAAATTAATCATTTTTAATATTTGCTTCAAATGGCCATTAGAAGTTCAGCATATTTTTTTATTATAATGCTCTATTTCCCCTTTATACAAAAAACTGATTTAGGTAACCCATTTCGATTTCAGTTGGTAATTTTAAGTTGGTAGGTATATAAATAGCAGCCACAGATTTACAGACTAAATGCCATTTCTAGCGAACATGATTACAGATTGAAAGGTGGCCCAATCTGTAATTCTGTGGCTATTTTTTTATTGCATTATGCTTTTAGCACTCAAATAGTAAGGTTTACTGGGGTTAATTAAACATGATAGCACGAGCACGAAGCCTGATTTTTCATCGGGTGAGTAAAGCGAATGGCAGTGTGCACTTCCCAAAATTCAGACCATTTAAAAGTAGAATTCTAGACCGAGCGCAGCGAGGCTATTAGAAAAACTATTAATTTTAATTGGTAATATGAAAAGAA